>JAGXBI010000401.1 GCA_018971155.1 Burkholderiales bacterium | reverse complement strand
GAGCAAGATGGCCGGCACGCCTTCGGCGATAAACAGCCATTGCCAGCCGCGCAAGCCGAGCGCGTCGTGCAAATGGCCCATGATCGCCCCCGAGACGGGCCCGCCGATGATGCCCGCCAACGGCACCGCGACGATAAACAGGCTGGTGATGCGGCCGCGTCGGTTATCCGGGAACCAGTAGGTCAGATACAGGATGATGCCGGGGAAGAAACCCGCTTCGGCCGCGCCCAGCAAAAAGCGCAATACATAGAGCATCGGCGCGTTTTTCACGAACATCAGCAAGACCGTGATGACACCCCACGAAACCATGATGCGCAGCAGCGTCTTGCGCACCCCGATGCGCGCCAGCAGCAGATTGCTGGGCAGCTCGAACAGCACGTAGCCGATGAAGAACATGCCGGCGGCCACGCCGAACACCGCATCGTTCAGATGCAGGTCGTGCAGGAATTGCAACTTGGCGAAACCGATATTGACGCGATCGATAAAGTTGACGACGTAGCAGACGAACAGAAACGGCACGATGCGCCAGGCGATCTTGCGATAGATCGCGTCGTCTTGCGAGCGGGCGGGCGAGATGAACATGGATGTCTCCTGGATAACCCGCCGATGGAGCGCCAGCGGGTCCTGCTTTTATTGTGTGAGTCGATAAAACGGAGTGGCTGGCACGACGGCCGGGGCGGCCTACCACTCGCCAAAAAACACCCCCCACTGCTTGTGCGTATTGGTTTTGCTCTCCACGCTCGGATGGTCGATGGTCACGCGCCGTTTCAGCGTGCCGTACCAGTCGGCCAGCTTGCCGTGCATGCGCACGCGCACGGCCTCATGGGCGGGATCGGCACCGAGGTCGACGAATTCGCCGGGGTCGGCGCTCAGATCGAACAGTTGCGGACGGTACCCCAGCCAGGGCACGTATTTCCAGCGCGCGTCGCGCACCATCCAGCCCCGGCACTCGTCGGGCCTGCGGCCCAGCGCCAGACGCGCGCCGCGAAAGCTGTAGTCGAGCTCCGACACCACGCAGTCGCGCCAGTCCGTGACTGCCTCGCCGCGCGTGAGCGGCAGCACCGAGACGCCTTCGATACGCTCCTCGTAGCCGGGCAGGCCGAGCGCGTCGAGCACGGTCGGAACTACGTCGATGCCCGACATGAAACGCGTCTCGGTGGTGCCGCGCGTGGCGTCTGCCTGAGGTGACGGGTCGTGAACGATCATCGGCACGCGCTGCACGGTGTCGTAGAACTGCTCCTTTTCGCCCAGCCAATGGTCGCCCAGGAAATCGCCATGATCGGCGGTAAAGATAATCAGCGTGTCCCGCCAGCGGTCGAGCCGCTCGAGCGTCTCCCAAAGCCGGCCGAGATGATCGTCGATCTGCTGGATCAGGCCCTGATATACCGGCCGCACCGTGTTCGATACTTCTTCGCGAGAGAAATTGATGCATTCCTCCTGGGTTCGGTACGCGGCCAGCACCGGGTGGGCGTTCTCAAGCTCCGAGGCGCGCCGCGCCAGCGGCAGGCATTGGTCGAGCGCATACATGTCATGGTAGGGGCGGGGCGCCACGTAGGGCCAGTGCGGCTTCACGTAGGACAGGTGCAGCGCCCAGGGCTCGTCGCCCTGTTGCTCGATGTAACGGATCGCCTGGTCGGTCATGTAGGCGGTCTCGGAGTGCGGCTCGGCCACGCGCGAGGGCCACCGCACGTTGCGCATCTTCCAGCCGGAGTGGATCTCGCCGGCGTCGTCCTCGACGCTGATGACGAAGTCGCTCCATGGCCTGTCGCTGACGTAGCCGTTTTGCCTGAGGAAAGCCGGATAGCCGCTTTCATTGCCCGGCTCATGGTGACCGTCGTAGCGGTCGAGCTCCACGAACGAGCCGCTCGACAGTCGCTGCCCAAGCGCGCTGTTGCGGGCTATCTCGAGTCGTTCAAAACCACCGATGTCGGTCAGCACGTGGGTCTTGCCGGCCAGCGCCAGCGTGCGGCCGTGCCGCTGCAGATATTCTCCCAGCGTGATCTCGCCGAGCGACAGCGGCACCCGGTTCCAGTTCGCGCCATGGCTGCTCATGGTGCGGCCGGTGTAGTACGACATGCGCGAGGGGCCGCATACCCCCGAGGTGACGAACGCATTGTCGAAGCGCACGCCGCGCGCGGCCAGCGCGTCGATGTTGCGGGTGCGCAAATAGGGATGACCGTAGCAGCCGAGGTGATCCCGGCGCAATTGGTCGCACATGATGAACAGAACGTTTCGCGTCGCTGCCATGGCAAGATCGTGAGAGGTTTTTCGGCACACGGCCAATGAACCGACATGCTAGGCATCGCGCCGACGTTTGACCTAATCAAACATGTGTGCGACTGCACAAATCGTAGCGCACGACGGCGCCTGCGGCCTGAGCACGCCGATATAATTGAAACCGCTCCCGTTCCTGCCCACCATCATGCCGCGTCGATCGTCTTCCCCTGCAGCACCGGCTACGCCGCTGCTGAAGAATCCCGAGCATATCGAAGACTTTCTGCTGTACCGAATGCATAACCTGGCGCGCCTGGCGGTGCGCGGCGTCGGGCTGATGTTTCAGCGCGAGATCGGCATCAGCCGGCGCGACTGGCGCATCCTGGCATTTGTAGGCAAGGCGCCGCAAGTCAGTCTCACCGACTTGGCCGCCATGGCCTCGCTCGACATGGTGGTGACCAGCCGCTGCGTGGCGACGCTGGTCGAAGCCGGGTTGATCGCCAAGGTCCGCGTGAGTGCCAACAAGCGCATCACGGCCCTGACCCTGACCGAAGCAGGGCGCGAAGCCTACGAACGCGCACGCCTTG
>JAGXBI010000059.1 GCA_018971155.1 Burkholderiales bacterium | reverse complement strand
GAACGCACCTACCGTATCACCCAGGGACAATATCGCGCCGGCGGCCTCAGCTACCTGGCCGTGCTCGATGCGCAGCAGCGCGTGGCCCAGGCCCGGCTGGCGCGCATTCAGGCCACCGCGCAGCGTTACGCCGACTCGGCCGCGCTCTTGCAGGCGCTGGGCGGCGGCTGGTGGGCGCCGGGCGCGCCCGACTAGGCGTCGTCCACCACCTCGAGCGCGCCGCCCAGCATCTGCCGCGCGCTCATCTCGAAGGCCTCGAGCTCGGCGCTCTTGAGCCGCACGCGCAACGTCACGGCCTCGCCATAGCCGACCTCGAGCACCTGCGCGCCGCTTTTCTCGCACAGGCGGCGCAGCGCCGACTCCGCCGCGAAAGCCACGCGGTAGGTCCGCTCGACAGTCGGTTCGGCCTGCACCAGCGTAGCGTGCTTGAGCGCTTCGCTGATCGCCTGCCCGTAGGCGCGCACCAGCCCGCCCGCGCCGAGCTTGATGCCGCCGTAGTAACGCACCACCACACCCAGCACGTTGTTCAGACCCTTGTGCATCAGCACGTTGTACATCGGCTTGGCGGCCGTGCCCGACGGCTCGCCGTCGTCGTCGAAACCCGACGCGCCCTCGCACAGCAGCACCCAGCAGTAGTGGGTAGCGCCAGGCCATTGCGCGCGGATCTCCTGCAGCCGCTGGCGCGCCTCGTCACGCGTGCTCACGGGCAGCACCATGCCGATGAAACGGCTTTTGCGGATTTCGATTTCGGTTTGGACGGGTGCGGCTAATTCAGGCACGGCGGCGCTCGCGCAATAGTGACGCGCTAGGGTATCAGCAATCGGCGGTATCGAAGGCGAATGACAATTGCGGTGCAGGCACCACGTCGTCGCCCGACGGCGCCAAGCGCCTGGCCGCCGTACGCGTGCGAGACTGGCGCGCCGCGCGGGGAGCTCGCGGCACGGCCGCCGGCGGAGGCGCCAGGCGGAATTCGCGGCCGTGCCCCAGTTCCACCACCCGCGCCTTGCCGGCACCCAGATGCCGGGCGAGGATATCGTGCACGTCCCGGTCGAACGCGACCACCGGCGGCGCGGCGGCCAGCACATCGGCAACACCGGCCTGGTCGCGCGCCGAGCCGAGATAGCTCCAGTTGTCGATCACATGCCATTGGCGCTCGTCGCGCGTGCGCGGCGCCTGCTCGACCACGGCGATCGGCCCCGCATAGGGCCAGGCCCGCATGGCATGCGGCGCGAGCGCGGCGCGCAAGCGCTCGCTGTGCGCCTCGCGCGATTCCTCGCCGACGCAAGCGCCCTTGCAGCGCTTGATCTGATACGCAAAGCAGGCGCGCCGCCCATCGGCTTTCTCAAGACCGAGCAGGCCGTGGCACAGCTGATGTGCGTCGGCCAGCTCGCGCAGCCCGGCTTCGGCGCGCGCCTTCGAGACGAACGGCCCGAACAGCGCCGCGGCCTGGCCAAAATCGACCTGATGCGCATACACCAGTTCCGGCGTGTCGCTGTCGGGTGCCAGGCGCCACGCGCACAGCCCCGCCTGGCGGCGCAAGCGGCGGTTGTGCGGCGGCGCAAACTGCTTGATGAGCTGCGACTCGAGCAGCAGCGCACCGATCTCGCCCGCGGTCGGGCGGTACTCGATGCGACGGATTTCCTGCGACAGGCGCAGATCCTTGGCGACCCGGTGATCGCCCGAGAAATGCGAGGCGACGCGCTGCTTCAGATTCACGCTCTTGCCGATGTAGAGCAGCAGATCGTTCTCGCCATAAAAGAGATAGACCCCCGGCGTGGCCGGAATCTCGTCGAGCGCCCCTTCGGGCAATTGCGGCGGCGTGCTGGCGCGCTTGATCAGCGACTTGACCGCCGCGTCGATCAGCTCGACCGAATACAGGCCGTGAATGCGCTGCCAGAATTGCCACAGCAAATCGGCATCGGCCAGCGCGCGATGGCGCCCGGCCGGCTCGAGCCCGAAACGGGCGATCAAGGCGTCGAGTCCGTGCCGCTGCACCGACGGGAACAGATGGCGCGAGAGCCGCACCGTGCACAGCACGTCGGCCTTGAACTGAATGCCGGCGCGCTTGAACTCGTTTTTCAGGAATCCGTAATCGAAGCGCGCATTGTGCGCGACGAACAGCTTGCCCTCGAGCCGCTCTGCGAGCGCCTCGGCCAGCGATTCGAAACTCGGCTGGCCACTCACCATGTCGTTGGTGATGCCGGTGAGTTGCTGAATGAACGGCGGGATCGATTCCTGCGGATCGACCAGCACGCTCCAATGCTCGACGCCGGCACGGCTGACCTCCACCACGCCGATCTCGGTGATGCGGTCGTGCGTTGCGTTGCCGCCGGTCGTCTCCAGATCGACGAACACGATGGGGCGCGTCAGGCGTTCGGCCAGCGCTTGCGCATCCAGGACTTCAGGCGAGGAAAATTCTTCGGAGCTCACAACTCGGGATCAGAGGGGGCGGCAATCCAGCGATTCTACTGCCAGCGCCAGCCTCGCGTGGCGCGTGCATCGAAATTCGCGCCGCCGCCCCTACCCGTGCGCGGCCCGGCTGTCGGCCGGGGCCTGCTCGCGCGCGTTCATGCCGTAGTCGCGCACCACGCCGGCGATACGCAGGCGGTAGTCGGCGAACACGCCGCCGCGCCCCATCGCCTGCGCCTGCCGGTGCGCCTCGACGTTACGCCAGGCCGCCACCGCCGCCTCGTCGCGCCAGAACGACAGCGACAGCAGCTTGCCGGGCTCGCTCAGGCTCTCGAAGCGTTCGATCGAGATAAAGCCGTCGATGCGCTCGAGTTGCGGGCGCAGGCGCGCGGCCGTCTGCAGATAAATATCGCGTTGGCCGGGGGCCGGAACCACTTCGAAAATCACGGCAATCATGGCAAGTCTCCTGTTCATGCAAATCGATTGGCCGGCCGCTCACGAGTGGAATTGCGGCAGGCGGATATTGCCCGAGCGGCGATAGGCGAACGTTCTGCTCAGCGCGGCCGGGTCGAGCCCCGCGTGCAGCAACTGTTCGACCGCGGAGGCTGCGATGGTCACAGCCAGCATCTCGCCCGGGCACGCGTGCACACCGGCGCCGAACGTCCACGCGCGGCGCGCGGCGCGCCGCGGCAAGAACGCGTCGGGCGAGGCATTCGCCGCCGGGTCCCGATTGGCCGCGGCAAGCACCACCAGCAGTGTCGTGCCGGCCGGCAGCGTCATGCCCTCCAGAGTTGCCTCCTCCGCGGCAAAGCGGCGCGTATTCTGCACCGGCGCGTCATATCGCACCACTTCCGCAACCACCTCGCGCAACGCGTGCCAATCGTGCTGCGGCGATTGTGACAACGACGGCTGCCGGCCCAACGCAAGCAGCGTGTTGCCGATCAAGGCGGCCGTGGCTTCATAGGTCTGCGAGAGCAGGCCGATGCCATTGGCGACGACGATATCCGTTGGCAAGCGCCCCATGGCCTGGGCCGCATCGGCCAGCGCAACCAGGTAAGCGCTCGTCCTCGTGCGCAGCAGCGCATGAAAAAGCCGCTGCAGATGTTCGGCCGCGCGCGTGCCGCGCACCACGGCCGCCGTATCGGCCAGGGGCGACAGGCAGCCGACGAAGTCATCGGTCCAGGCGGCCACCTCGTCCAGATGATCGGCCGGCACGCCGAGAAGATGCGCGACGGCGCGCGCTGGCATCTCGCGCACGAACGCGTCGAGCCCGGCCAGATCCGCCGCCGGCCGATGCTTGCCCAGCAGCGCCTGGGCCGATGCCAGGCCAGCCGCGCGCGCGGCCTCCGGCCCAATCGCCGCGAGCGTCGAGGCCAGTGCCTGCTTGAACGGGCAATGACCGGCGCCGTCGTTCATGCGCACCAGACGCCCGAAAATCTGCCCCGCCGCCGTGTCCTACAACGCCTTGGGCACCGGCTCGGCCGGCGGCCTCACACGCAGCGCGGGATGCCGCAGCGCGGCCTCGACCGCTGCGGCGCTGGCCGCCACCCATAGGCCGAGCGAGGCATCGTGCCACAGCGGGGGGCGCGCGAGCAGTTCACGATAGTAGGGATACGGGTCGTCGTGGGTGACGGCGGCGATCGGGTCGGACGGCGACATGGTGGAAACTCCGGCAAGAGGTGCAAGGCCGCGAGAGGGCCCTGTTGTCCGACAGTATCCGCGGTGCCGTGCGCACCATGTTTCACTGCGAATTGAAGCGTCGCCGTCAATCGATGGCGCGCGCTTCCAGGCGGGCGTCGATCTCGGCAATCAGCCGCTCGGCCCAGCCGCGCAGCAGCCGATTCGACGGCGCCGCCAGGCTCGAATACGCGACGATGCGGTAGACCCTGCCGCGCGGCAGCTTGGAGACGCGCGCCGGGTCCAGCCAGGCATCGTTGTTCACCAGCAGGCGCAGTGTTTCCAGGCCAATCAGGATCGGCCAGGCGCAGGCCAGCCGCAAGCGCAGCGAGGTGGGCGGAATCGCCAGCATATAGTCGACGGCGGCGCGGAAATGCGCCAATGTCCGTTCGACGAGTGCGCGCAGCAGCGGGCGCGCACGCCGCGAGGCATCCGGCAACAGCAGCTCGGCCGGCGTCAAACCCGCGTGCGCCAGCATCGTGGCCGGAAGATAACAGCGGCCGATGCGCAGATCCTTGCCGCAGTCGCGCAGGATATTGGTCATTTGCAGCGCCTTGCCGAACCGGATGCCACGCGACATGATCGACGCCTGTTCGCCGTCGAAGGTGCCAGGCACGTGCGCATCGGTCATCCGGGTCCAGAACTCGCCCACGCATCCGGCCACGAGGTACGTATAGCGGTCGAGCTCCTCGTCATCGCGCAGAGCCGCGATGCGCCCCGAATGCTCGTCGGGAAAGGTTCGGAGGTCGAATTCCATGCCGGTGCTCAGGGTCGACACGATATCGCGCACCGCCACGCGATCCGCTTCGCTCAACTGCGCCAGGACTGCCAATGCGCAGCCGAGCGACTCCAGCAAGACCTTTTCGTCCGATACCTGGCGCGGTGCCACATCCGCCGCGAGCCGGCGCGCGAAGACCCCGCCGTCGTCCGCGCCGTCGACCTGGGCGCGCAGCGCCAACAACAGCTGCAGGCGCTGCTCGGGCGCGATCAGCGTGGTATCGGCGATGGTGTCGGCCGCGCGCGCCAGCAGATAAGCCAGGCCGACCGGGTCACGCATGCCGACGGGCAGCACGCGCAAAGTCAGATAAAAGGAGCGGGAAACCCGCTTGAGCAGCGGGCCGAGAAGAAAAGCGCGGTTGGGCGTGGGCATCGACGGCATCGGATCGGTCTGGAACGCATCTGGCGGCTGCCGCATTGTAGCCGGCCAGCCGCGTGTTGCCCTATTGGCACGGGCGTTCCCGCAGCGACGCGGGGCATGCCTGGTTCGGCCGATACATCGGCCGGTGCCGCGAACCAGGCATGGACAGGGCTCAGAAGTCGGGCAGCTCGCGCGCGCGCAGGTCGAACACCAGCACTTCGGCCTGATCGCCGTCGGCAAACGTCAGGGCGCGCTCGTCGCGCACGCGCACGCCGTCACCGGCCGACAGCGCCACGCCGTTGAGCGTCACGTTGCCGCGCGCCACATGCACATAGGCGTAGCGGTTTTCCGGCAGGCTCAGCGTCGCTTGTTCGCTGCCATCGAACAGCCCCGCATAAACGCGCGCATCCTGGTACAGGCCAAGCGAGCCGTCGGCGCCGTCCGGCGACATGATCAGGCGCAGCTTGCCGCGCTTCTGTTCCACCGGAAAATTCGTTTGCTGGTAGCGGGGCGTCACGCCAGCCCGATCGGGCACGATCCAGATCTGCAGCAGATGCACCAGCGCGCTGTGCGAATGGTTGAACTCGCTGTGCGCGACACCGCGCCCGGCGCTCATCGCCTGCACGTCGCCCGGGCGAATCACCGACCCAGTGCCCATCGTGTCCTTGTGCTCCAGCTCGCCCTCGAGCACATAGGTGAAGATTTCCATGTCACGGTGCGGGTGGGTGCCGAAGCCCTTGGCCGGCGCGATGCGGTCGTCGTTGATCACCAGCAGATCGGAGAACCCCATTTGCTTCGGGTCGTGATAATGCGCGAAGGAAAAAGTGTGGCGCGAACTCAACCAGCCGTGCTCGGCTACACCGCGCTCACTGGCTTTGCGAATTTCCAACATGGTTCTCTCCTTAGGTTGTTCTGCGACGCCGTAGTAAGCATCGCATCCGTGGAGCCAAGTTTATCGTTTCAAACCGGAAACACAATCCGCAAAAATAGCTTTTACCGTTACAAAAACGGAACAATCCCGCGACGCCCCGCGGTCAGAACGGCTGCCGCGGTGAAACGCGCCCCGCCGGATCTGCGAGTCATGCCTGCAACTCGGCAATCTCGATCAGGTTCAGGTCGGGGTCGCGCACGTAGACCGAACGAATCGGGTGCGTCGCGCCGGTGCGCGCGACCGGTCCCTCGACGATCGGCCAGCCCTTGTCGCGCAGCCGCTCGATCACCTGTTCGAGCGGGATCGACGCGATAAAGCACAGATCGAGCGCGCCGGGCACCGGCACATGCGCCTTCGGCTCGAACTCGCTGCCGCGCACGTGCAGGTTGATTTTCTGGTTGCCGAAGCGAAAGGCAAGACGCCCCTGCCCGAAGGTTTCGAGCTGCATGCCAAGCACTTCCGTGTAGAAGTGCGTGGTCGCCGCCGGATCGACGCAGGTCAGCACCAGGTGGTCCAGATGATCGATCATGATGGCCTCATGAAGTTGTCGAACGAGCGTCTTCAGCCGGCGCACGCCTGGGCGCCCGGACGGGCATGCAGGTCCAGCCGGCGGCCCGCCTTGAGCACCTGGCCGGGCACCTCGTGGCCCACCAGCGCAGGCAGGCGGCGCGCGGCCTGCAGCAGCGCAGGCAGGTCGATGCCGGTATCAAAGCCCATCAGGTCGAGCATGTGCACCAGGTCTTCGGTACAGGCGTTGCCGGTTGCGCCGGGCGCATAGGGGCAGCCTCCCAGCCCGCCGAGGCTGGCATCGAAACGGTCGATGCCGGCCTCGATCGCGGCCAGCGCATTGGGCAACGCCATGCCGCGCGTGTTGTGGAAATGCAGCGTCAGTTCGAGCGCGGGAAAGGCCTGCCGCACGCGCTCGCACAACTGCCGCACCTGCGTCGGATAGGCCATGCCGGTGGTGTCGCACAGCGTCATGCGCCCCACCCCGAGCGCGCAGAAGCGATCGGCCAGGCGCAGCACCTCGTCCTCGTCGATGTCGCCCTCCATCGGACAGCCGAACACCGTCGAGAGCGACACGTTGATCGCCACCGGGCTCGCCTGCACCGTTTTGATCACCTCGCTCAGTTGTGCCAACGATTGCTCGCGGGTCATGCGCAGATTCGACTGGTTATGCGTCTCGCTGACCGACATCACCAGATTCACTTCGTCGACCGCGCACGACAGCGCGCGCTCGGCGCCGCGCACATTGGGCACCAGCACCGTATAGACCACGCCGGGCACGCGCCTGATCTGCTGCATCACCGCTTCGGCATCGCGCAGCGCGGGGATCGCGCGCGGCGAGGTGAACGAGGTCACCTCGATCTTGGCAAAACCGCAGTCGCTCAACGCATCGATCAGCGCGACCTTGTCTTCAGTGGGAATGAATGCCGCTTCGCTCTGGAAGCCGTCGCGGGGCGCGACCTCCTGCAGGTAAAGACGTGGCTGGGGGGAAGTCATGACAGTCCTCGCAAGAATTCAAATAATGCCGCGCGCGCGCCAGTCGGCCAGCGTCTCGGGCGCGACGCCCATGGCCGAGAGCACTTCGTCGGTGTGCTGGCCCAGCGTCGGGGCCGGCGCGCTCACCTGGCCGGGGCTCGCGCTCAGCTTGGGCAGCACGCCCGGCAGCTTGACCGGCGTGCCGTCGGGCAACTGGCTCTCGAGAATCATCTCGCGCGCCTGGTAATGCGGATCGGCCGCGATATCGGCCACGTCGTAGATCTTGCCGGCCGGCACGCGGGCTTCGGTGAGCGCCTGCAGCACCTCGTCGAGCGAGTGTTCGGCCGCCCACTCGCCGATCGCGGCGTCGATGCGCTCGACTTGCTTGACGCGACCGTCGTTGCGGGCCAGTGCCGGGTCTTCGGCCAGATCGCGACGACCGATCAGGGCCATCAGTCGGGCGTAAATGCTGTCGCCATTGCCGGCGATCAGCGCGTATTTGCCGTCCTTGCAGCGGTACGCGTTACTCGGCGCAATGCCCGGCAGGCTGCTGCCGGCCGGCTGGCGCACCGCGCCGAACACCGAGTATTCGGGCAGCAGGCTCTCCATCATGTTGAAGACCGACTCGTACAGCGCCACGTCGACCATCTGCCCTTGCCCGTCGTTCTGGTCGCGATGGCGCAGCGCCAGCAGCACGCCGATCACGCCGTGCAGCGCCGAGAGCGAGTCGCCGATCGACACCCCCACGCGTACCGGCGTGCGGCCCGGCTCGCCGCTCAAATGACGCAAGCCGCCCATCGCCTCGCCGACCACGCCGAAACCCGGGCGGTCGCGGTACGGTCCGGTCTGCCCGTAGCCCGACACGCGCAGCATGATCAGTCGCGGGTTGATCTCGTGCAGCGCTTCCCAGCCCAGCCCCCAGCCCTCCAGCGTGCCGGGACGGAAGTTTTCGATCAGCACGTCGAACTCGCCGATCATTTGGCGCACCAGTTGCTGCGCTTCTGGCTGGCGCAAATCGAGCGTCACGGATTTCTTGTTGCGCGACTGCGCGGCCCACCAGACCGAGGTGCCGTCGTGCATCAGGCGCCATTTGCGCAGCGGATCGCCCCCCTCGGGCGGTTCGATCTTGATCACTTCGGCGCCGAACTCGGCGAGCATCTTGCTGGCAAAGGGGCCGGCGATAAGCTGGCCCAGCTCCAGCACGCGAACACCTTTGAGAGGAGTGGACATGACGGTCTCCATGGATGGCTATCGAATATCGCAGCCATCATGAACCGTCCACGGCGGTTTGAAAATATCGGTTTTTTCGCCCACCCTTTCCCAATCGGAAAGGGTCGCACACGCCACGCCGGCCGGATCAGGCCGCGGCGCCCGGCGCCGACGCCTGCAAAAACGCATACAGCTTGGCCGCCTCCGGCGCGAGCTGCACGCCGGCCTTGACGCCGACCCACAGGGTGCGATGCGCCCACGCATCGGTCAGCTCCACCGCGTGCAGCCCGGCGCCGAGGATCTCGGCGCGCACCGCCGCTTCGGGCAGGATGCCGATACCCAGGCCCGCCTCGATCATGCGGCAGATGCCATCGAAGCTGCTGACCTGCACCGTCAGGCGCAGCGCCCGCTCGGCCGCCGCGGCTTCGTCGACCATGCGCGCGAGCAGCGAGCTGCCCTGGTTCAGGCCGACGTAGTCGTACTTGAGTGTGTCGGCAAAGGCGATTCTGCGGCGCCGCGCCAGCGGATGATGCGGCGGCACCAGCACCACCAGCTTGTCCTGGCGATAGCGCACCTTGTCGAGCAGCGGCGCCGGGATGTTCTCGGCGAAGATGCCGATATCGGCGCGCCCCGCCGCCACCGCATCGACGATCTCGGCGCTCATGCGTTCCTCCAGGCCGATTCGCACGCCGGGATTGGCCGCCAGGAACGCCGACAGATCGGCCGGCAAAAATTGAATCACCGCCGAGGGCGTCACCCACAGGCGCACATGGCCGCGCACGCCCACCGCGTAATCGCCGATTTCGCTGGCCATCCGGTTGACCTGATCGAGAATCTGGCGCGCATGCTCGGCCAGCCCGCGCCCGGCCGGCGTCAGATCGAGGCCGCGGGGCCGGCGCACGAACAGCGCGCAATCGACGGTTTTCTCGAGCTCGGCAATGCGCTTGCTCACCGCCGAGAGCGTCATCGCGGCACGCTCGGCTGCCTTGGTCAGGCTGCCGAGTTCGGCGGCCATCAGAAAAACACGCAGCGACTGCAGATCGAAGTGGGAGGGGTTGACCATGAGAGGCACGCGGACCGGGCGTGGTTGACGAAACGACACCTTACCACCGTGGCGCCCACCTTGGATCGGGCACGTGCGGCGCGGCCGTCGACAGGCGGAGGGTTACCCCAACACCAGAATCCGATTCATCTCAAAGACCGCGGCGCGCCGCTTCGGCTACGGTCCCCTCACGGCGTTGCATTCGGCGCGCCACCGCCACCCATCCCGCACTGAAAAAAATCGGCATGACTGACGCAAACCATTCATCGACTTGCCCCCGGCGCGCTGACGCGGCAAACACCGCCAGCACCGCGCCGCCGAGCCCGCCCCATCTGCCGGGCATCGTTATCTTCGTACACGGCGTCAATTCGGAGGGAGAATGGTACGACGCGGCCGAAGCCGCGCTCTGCCAGGGACTCAACGAGCGCCTGCGGCGCGACGACCTCACCCCCAATCGGTACGCCGGTGCCGACCCCGTCACCGGCCAATACCGGCCGCGCCGCCTCGAACGCGCCGGCCGCTCGCCGGTGATCCGCTTCTACTGGGGCTACCGCGCTCCCTCGGGCAACGAGGGGGCCCACCGCGTGCCGCTGCGCAACGCGCACGGCGCCAACTTCTGGCTACCGGAAGGCCACCTCGGGTCGGGCCCCTGGTTCTGGGGCGGGGGGCCATTCCAGAACGGCACCAACAATCTGCAACAACTGTGGAGCGACGCCGGCTTTCGCCGCCGTCTGCTCGGCATCGACCTGCAACGCTTCAACCCGGAATGGGAGCGCGAACTGCACGACGGGCCGCCGCGCACCTACTTCGCCCACGCCGCGCAGCGCCTGGCCAGCCTGATCGACAAGATTCGCGACACCGCGCCGCGCGACACCGTCTCGATCGTCTCGCACAGCCAGGGCACGCGGCTCGCGCTGGCCGCTGTCGCGCTATGCCGGCGGCGCGCGCCCGACGCGGTATTCCTGATGAATTCTCCCTACGCGCTGGACGATAAACTCACCGACTACCTGACCTGCGGCAACGCACGGCCCACCGAGGGCGCGCGCGTGCGCACTTTCCAGGCCATTGCCGCACGTATCCGGCAGGACCGGCGCGAGTTCACCGCCATGCAACTGGCGCAACTGCGAGTCAGCGGCGACGGCAAGGCCGGCTGGCCCTGCCGTCCTGGCCAGCCCGAGCGCGACAATCACGGGCGGCTCCATGTGTACTTCAATCCGCATGACCGCGTGATCGGCGCCCGGCCGATACAAGGTATCGGCTGGCAGGGGCTTCCGGACGCGCTGCTGGCCGAGTCGGGGGATACCGTCAGGCAGCGCATGCTGGCGCGTGGCACGCCATGCGGCGATGCGCCCGGCGTCAAGCCGTTCGGCACGCTGCCGCCGATCCCCGATCCGGAACACGGTGTAGCGCCGGGCGACTTCTGGAACGGCAACCAGCGGGTACTGGGCACCGACCTATGGCTCGCGCCGCCGGCGAGCAGGCGGGTCACCATCAATGCCGAGCCGGTGCCGCATCCGCTCACGGCCGACGAGATGGCCGCGTCGGTAACCGGCACGGTCATCACCGCGCAGGGCACACAAAGGAAAGCGGTTTATTTCGATGCCGCTCCCAGTACCCAATCGATGTGGGGCGCCCGGCACCCCGAGCGCCGCCATGCCTACCTGTATTCCGAGTACCCCTACCTGGCCGCGCTGTACCGGCCGCAACGGATGATGGTGCGCGACGACGTTCACCGCGAGACCGGCCGGCGCATCGAACTGGAAACCGCGCAGGAACTTCGCCATCGCATCGCGACGCATGTCACCACGCCCACCAACCACAGCACCTTGCCGGCGCACGCCGAATTCATGCGGCGCGTGGTGGCCTGCGATCTGCCGATCGGCTTTTGTGACAGCTACACCACCGAGTTCTGGCACGAGTTGATACACGAGGCCGACTGGACCAGCGGCCGCGACCCCTACTACGCGCACGGCGAGCTGCACGTGCCGCCCATGCCGCCGCAGATCGACCGAGAAACCGTCAGCGAGGCAATCAACCGGGCCGATGCGGAGAAACTGCTTTGGCGTGGGGTGTGAGGCGTGCCGTGGGATCGGGCACTCGCCGGTTGCGGTGGACAAGAGCCCCTGTTGAGACCACGTCGGTCTCCGCCGCACGCCGCCAGCGTCAATGGCTGTCCAGCTGTCCCTTGGTTTCTGGAATCGCCAGCGCGCCCCATAAGAACAGCAGGCTGAGCCCAATCAGGAAGCCGGATAGCACCAACGGCAATTGCGCAGGCGTTTTCGCGGTCAGCGACACGAAGGTCGGCATCATCCCGCCGATGGCAAATCCGATATTCCATGACAGGCCAGTGCCGCTGGCGCGAATCGCGGTAGGAAAACGCTCATTCAGGAAAATCAGTATCGGCGCGTAGCCAGCGCTGCCAATCGCGCACAGCGCAATCACATAAACGCCGAGGATCACCACATCGGACGTATGCACCATCGCCAAATACAGCACAGGAAACAGCACGAGGCGCAGTACGCCGACTAGTATGAAGGTCTTTTTTCGGCCCAGAAGGTCACTGAGGTAGCCGGTGAAGATCGAGGCGACGATCACCCCGACGCTGCTCAGCACAAGGATCAACGCAGCCGATGAAGCTGCCGTGTGCGTCACCACCTTCAAATAGGTCGGCAGATAGCCCGAGGTGAGGTAATAGCCGCTGCCACCGCCGATGGTCAGCAGCAGGTTGACGAACAGCACGCCGCGCCAATCGCGCGAGAACAACGTCGCCAGCGGAGAGTTCGTCTTTTGCGCGGGCGCGCTGCCGGCCGCCTCTTTCTTCAATTGCTTCCACAGCGGCGACTCGTCCAGGCTGCTGAAAATGAACAGCCCCAGCACCGAGCTAATGATCCCAGTGAAGAACATGCAGCGCCAACCCCACACATCGAACGCCGGCCCGGGAAAAAGCCGGGTCATAATGAGATACACCAGCGATGCGATCAGCGCGCCGACTCCGGCACCGCCGCCGCCGATCATGCCGGAGACCGTGCCGCGCCATGCTGCCGGCACCGACTCGGTGGCGATGGTGTGGGTCGAAGCCACCACGCCGCCGACGAAGATGCCCTGCACCAGCCGCAGCACGATCAGCAGCGCCGGGGCGGCCAAGCCGATCTGCGCGGTCGTCGGTAGCGCGCCGAACAGCGCAGTTGCCACGCCCACGCCGATCACCGCGATAATCATCGCGCCCTTGCGGCCATGGCGATCCGCGTACGAACCAAACAACGCTGAACCGATCGGGCGCATAAGCAGCGTTACGGCGAAAGACGCATACACTGCCGCCAGCGACAGCATCGGATGAGTGGACGGGAAAAATAACCGCCCCACCACGGGCGCGACAAAGAGCAGCACAAACAGATCGAAAAGATCGAGAGCCCAGCCCAGGCACGAGGCGCCAATGGCTGCGAAAATTTGCCGATTACTGACCACTGACGTCTGTGGCGCCGACCGCGTTGCTGATGTCATGAATGTCTCCTGGGTCTTGCGGGGCCCGCATCGAACAGCTGGCTCCGCGTTTTTTATGAAAACCTTTGGCTTTTGCGCTGCGGGTCAAAGGTGTCGTTTCTCGCTGGTTGTTCCATCTCGCCCGTGCTGGGCCTTGCGCAATCGCTTCCCGCTCTCCTGCCTGCCTAGTCCACACGTGTCGTGCCGCTGCGCCGACAGTGCAAAATCGCGTCGGCGATCTTCTCGGCGATCATGATGGTCGGCACATTGGTGTTTGCCGTTGGCAGGCGCGGCATCAGCGATGCATCGACCACGCGTAGTCCGGTCACGCCATACACACGGCCTTGTGCGTCGGTCACTGCATCGGGATCGGCGGCAGCGCCCATGCGGCATGTGCCGCTCGCATGCCATACGCCGAAAACATTGCTGCGCACAAACGCCTCGAGCCGCCGGTCATCACGCAATATTTCCGCGAGCGACAAGCCCCGCGTAATAAACGTTCGCGTCACCCACCGGCGCAAGGGCGCCGGCACGTCGAGTGAGGCGCCCAGCACAGCGGTGGCCATGCGGTTGAATCGCGTGATACGACTCAACGCTTTGACGCGGCCTGAAAACGACGCGGGGAAAAAGTCGTCCGGATGGGCGTGCAGCGCGGCGCCCTCGATAATCCTCGCCATCCGCTTGACACCCAGCATGAGACGTATCGCATCGCGCTCATCGTCGAGCAAATTGAGATTGATGCGGGCGGGCGTTGCCGGATCCGGCGAAATCAATTCCAGGGTGCCACGCGAATACGGCCGGTTGCACCACAGGAAAAAGAGTCCCAACCGGCTGCCCAACGCATGCCATGCAGCACGCGCCGAACTCGACAGATACATGTCCGAGGCATCGCAGCCAGCGACGCCGGAAGAGAATCGCGCCGCAGTCATGCTGGCGCGCCGCTGCCCG
>JAGXBI010000400.1 GCA_018971155.1 Burkholderiales bacterium | reverse complement strand
CGCCGGCGAGCGAAGCGAACGGGCGCTGCGCCAGGAGCTGAGCGACGCGGCGCGCGCCGGGCGTACCGAGCAGGGCGCCCAGTTGTCGCAATTCCAGCAGGCCCTGGCCGCGCAGATGACGAGCGTGGCCACCGTGCAGAACAATCAGATCGACGGATTTGCCCAGCAGCTCGCCAAGCTCACCGAGAGCAATGCCGCGCAACTCGAAGCGGTACGGCAAAGCCTGATGCAGCAAGGCCAGCAGATGCGCGAGGAGCAGGGCGCGGCATTGCGGCGCTTCGGCGAGGCGCAGCAACAACAACTGACGCAACTGACCGAGAGCAACGAACGGCGGCTGGTTGAGATTCGGGCCACGCTGGAGCAGAAGCTCAAGGATATCGAGACCCAGAATGCCGCCAAGCTCGAGGAGATGCGCCGCACCGTCGACGAGAAGCTGCACGCCACCCTGGAGCAGCGCCTGGGCGAGTCGTTCAAGCTCGTGTCGGACCGTCTCGAGCAGGTGCACCGCGGCCTGGGCGAAATGCAAACGCTGGCCGCCGGCGTGGGCGATCTCAAGCGGGTGCTGACCAACGTCAAGACCCGCGGCACCTGGGGCGAAGTGCAGCTCGAGGCACTGCTCGAACAACTGCTGACGGCCGACCAGTACCAAAAGAACGTCGCAACGGTGCCCAGGAGCAGCGATCGCGTCGAATTCGCGATCGCGCTGCCGGGGCGGGACGGGGATACGGGCGAGCCGGTATGGCTGCCGATCGACGCGAAATTTCCGCGTGAAGACTACGAGCGGCTGATCGATGCGCAGGAGCGTGCCGATCCCGGTGCGGTCGAGGAAGCCGCCAAGGCGCTCGAGAATCGGATTCGCCAGGAGGCGCGCACGATTTCAGAGAAATATCTCTCGCCGCCGCACACGACCGACTTCGCCCTGCTGTTTCTGCCCACCGAAGGCTTGTATGCCGAGGTGCTTCGGCGTCCCGGATTGAGCGATGCGCTGCAGCGTGATTTCCGCGTGAGCGTGGCCGGACCGACCACGCTCACGGCGCTGCTCAACAGCCTGCAAATGGGATTTCGCACGCTGGCGATCGAGCGACGCTCGAGCGAGGTCTGGCAAGTGCTGGGCGCCGTCAAGACCGAGTTTGGCAAGTTTGGCGATGTACTGGCGCGAACCAAATCTCAACTGGAGACCGTCACCCGTTCGATCGATCAGGCCGAGGTGCGAACCCGCCAGATGGCGCGCAAACTCAAGACCGTCGAGGCGCTGTCCGGTGACGAGGCGATTGCCCTGTTGGGCGGCGACGTGACGATCGAAGAAGATTGACGACGTCTGCCAAAGGCGCTAACCGAGCAGTTGATGCTTGGGAACGGACGCTGCAAAGCGTTGCAGCGCTTCGCCGGTCATACGTACCACGCGCCACTCGGGCAATACGTCGGCGCCCTGGGCTTCGTAAAAATCGATCGCCGGCCGATTCCAGTCGAGCACCGTCCACTCGAAGCGGCCGCAGTTGCGTTGCACGGCAAGGCGCGCCAGTGCGTGCAGCAGGGCCTGTCCGAGGCCATGGCCGCGTGCCGACGGTTTGACGTAGACGTCCTCGAGGTACAGGCCGCGCCGGCCCAGGAAGGTCGAGTAGTTATGAAAAAAGAGCGCGTAGCCGACCACTTCCTCACTGATTTCCGCCAGCAGGCATTCAATGACCGGCTGCGGCCCGAATAACGCATCGCGCAGATCATCTTCGGTCGCCACGAGCATGTCGGTCAGTCGCTCATAGGCTGCCAGCTCGCGCACCAGCGAATGAATCGCCGCGACGTCGCCGGGTCGAGCCGGTCGCAAGTGGGCCATCATCGGCCTTCTTCGGCGATATCGGTCAGGACGATTTCGATGCCCCCGAACCGTGCGGCCACCCAATTGTAGGCGTGGCAAGCGATCCAGAGCAGGGCGAAACCGATGACCGCGTTGAGCAACAGGGCCGAGAAGACGGCGAATCCGGGCAGTTCCCCGTAGCGTATGAAGGCGGCCAACAAGGCAATAAGAACGATTGGAACGCTGAAGGTGAGGTAGATCAGCACAAGCGCTTTCGACGTCTGTACGGGCGCGATATAGGAGATTTGTTTTTTCATGGGTTGTTTTTCGATTTGGCGTTGTAGCGTTTGGTCAGATCAGTCCCTCGAAAAGCAGAATATCGACTTCGTCGCCGGCGGCAACGTTGCCTTGGGCGTGAGGCAGCACGACGAAGCAATTGGCCTCGCTCATCGAATGCAGCATGCCCGAGCCTTGCGCGCCGGTGACCGACACTTCGACCGGGCCGGCCGAGCCGGAGCTGACAATGCCGCGCAGGAATTCAGTCCGACCCGGACGCTTGGCGATGGCCCCCGCGCTGCGTGCCCGCATCAGCGGAAGGGCCTGGGAATTGGCGCCCATCGTCGCGAGCAGCGCGTCCCTGACGAAAAGATAGAACGTCGCCATGACGGCCACCGGATTGCCGGGCAGGCCGAACAGCAGTGCGTCGTGTCCGGCACTGGCAAGGCGGCCAAACGCCAGCGGCCGGCCGGGGCGCATCGCGACTTTCCAGAAGGCGACTTCGCCGAGGCGTGCCATCATCGGTTTGGTGAAATCGGCGTCGCCCACCGAGACACCGCCTGAGGTGATGACGATATCGGCATTTTCGCAGGCATGACGAAAGGCGGCCTCCAGCGCGACGGGGTCGTCCCGCACGACGCCCAGATCGAGGACGTCGGCGCCGAGGCGATGCAGCATGCCGAACAGGGTATAGCGGTTGCTGTCATAGACGCAGCCCGGGTCGAGCATCTGACCCGCCGAACGCAGTTCGTCGCCGGTGG
>JAGXBI010000399.1 GCA_018971155.1 Burkholderiales bacterium | reverse complement strand
CCAGGCGGGCGGCGATGGCCTGGCGCTGCGTCTCGAGCAGGCGGTCGCGTTCGCGCAACCCGACCAGCGCGATGTAGTCGAGTTCGGCGGCCGATGCGGTTTGCCATTCCTGCCACAGAATGCCGAGATCGACCGCCCGAGCGTGCTCGCGCGCGGCCGCCACCGCCGCGCCGCGCGTGATCAGCTGGTCGAGATCGAGACTCAGGCCGAGGTTGTAGGCAGTGGTGGTGGCGTCGGATTGTCCTTGCGGAATGTCGCGCTCGGCCGAAAATTTCGGTGCGGGCAATAAGCCGGCGGCGAATGCCTGGGCGCGTGCCACGCCGGCCTGGTCGCGCGCGGCCTGCAGGCGCGGGTCGTTGAGCACCGCCAGCGCGGCCACCGCGCGGATGTCGAGCGGCGCGTGCAAATCGATGCTTTGCGCGGCGAGCGCCGGCAGGGCGATGTCACGCGTGGTCACGCGCGGGCCGGCGGCGCTGTCGTGCCAGGCGACGTCGTTCGGCAATGGCTTCGGAGCATAGGTCGCACAGGCCGCCAGCACGCCGCACAAGGCCAGCGCCGGAGCGATGCGCAGCAGGCGCGGGACGTTCATCGGGCTCATGCGGGCTCCTTGCGTTGCGCCAGGCGTGCGAGTTGCTTGCGCCGCCAGTGCAGGTACAGCGCCGGAATCAGGTTGGTGCTGCGCACCGCGCTCCAGATCAATCCGCCGAGAATCACGACGGCCAGGCCCTGCTCGGGCGCGGCGCCTTCGCCGAGTCCGAGTGCGGTCGGCAGCATCCCCAGCATGGCCGTGATGGCGGTCAGCATGATCGGGCGAAAGCGCACCTGGATAGCCTCGCGCACGGCTTCCTCCACCGGCATGCCGGCGGCCTCGTTGTGGCGCACCCGATCCAGCAGGACGATGCTGTGCCGCAGGCCGATGCCGATCAGCGTCAGAAAGCCGATCATGCCGGTGGCATTCAGGCCCACGCCGCTGACCACCAGCGCGACCGTGCCGCCGGTCAGCGCGAGCGGGATTTCGAGCAGCAGGATGGCCGGTATCAGCAGGCCGTCGAATTGCAGCAGCAGGATGCCGACCATGATCGCGAACGCCGCCAGTGCCGCGACCAGGAGCCCCAGCGCCGCCTGCTCGATCTGCGCATAGAGCCCGCCGAAGGCGATGCGGTAGCCGGCCGGCAGGTGCAGGCCCGCCAGCGCATGCTGCACGGCCGCAATGGTGCTGCCGATCGGGCCGTTGGGCGTGGCCAGGATGTCGAGTGCGCGCGCGCCGGCGATGTGTTCGATCTGGTTGGGCGTGTTGCCCAGCTCGATGCGCGCGAGCTGCGACAGCGGGGTCCAGCCGCCGGGCGTGCGAATCGGCAGCGCGGCGAGCTGTGCCACGCTGCGCTGCGGTGCGTCGGCCAGGCGCAGATACAGCACCAGCGGCACGTTGCCCTCCGGCACGCGGCTGATGACCCTGCCGTTGATCAGCGCATCGAGCTGCGCGTAGAGCGAGGCAGGGGTCATCTTGTGGATCGCCAGCGCGTGCGTATCGGGCTCGATTTGCAACTGCGTGACCGGGTAGCCGTCGTTGTTGAACACGTCGCTCAGCGCGGGTATTTGGTGCAGCCTGGCGGCGACGGTTTCGGAGAGCTTGCGCAGCTGCGCGACGCTGCTGCCGAACAGATGGATCACGAACGGCTGCGGCAGACCCGACAGGCTCTCGCCGACCCGCTCGATGGTGGGCGTATCGACCGCCAGCTGCACGCCGGGCAGTTGCGATTCGCGCTGGATGCGCTCGCCGATCGCGTCGAGCGCATTGACGCTCACGCCGGGCTTGAGCACCACCTGGATTTCACCCGCGTAGGCCGGCTCGGTATAGGACGTCGAGGAGGCCGAGCCGATGCGCGCATAGACGTGCGCGACGGCCGGGTCCTTCAGCAGGCGTTGGGTAATGGTGCCGACCGCCGCGCGCGTGTCGAGCAGCGAGCTGCCGGGCGGCAGCGTGAACGACTCGAGCAGCGCACCCTCGTTGGGCAGCGGCAGGAAACTGATCGGCACCAGCACCAGCCCCACCAGGCTCAGCGCCAGCACGCCGAAGGTAATCGCGAGGCTGGTGCGCGGCGCGCGCGCCACCCACTGAAACAACTTCTCGTTGGCCTGCTGCAGGCGCCGCAGCAGGCGCTGGCCGCCGCTGGTGCCGGCGCTTGGCCTGGCGCGCAAAAAGCCCAGGCTCAGCGGCGTGAAAGTCAGCGAGACCAGCAGCGAGGCCAGCAGCGCCAGGATCATCGCCAGAGAAAACGGAATGAAGAACAGCCCCACCAGCCCCCCGACGAACAGCAACGGCACGTAGATCGCGACGTTGGTCAGCGTGCCGGTGATGTCGGGGATGACGATCGACTTCAGGCCGGCCCAGATGCCGTCCCAGTGCGCGTCACCCTGTTCCCAGCGGTGATAGATGCTCTCGAGCACGATGATCGCGTCGTCCGCCAGCAAGCCGACCGCGACGGTGAGCGCGCCGAACGTCATCAGATTCAGGTCCTGCCCGAACGCGTGCAGCGCGGCAATGGCCAGCGCCAGCGACAGCGGGATGCTGGCGGCCAGGGCAATGATGCCGCGCCCGGCGCCCAGCACCCAGAACAGCACCAGCACCGCAAGCACCGCGCCGATCAGCAGATTGCGGCCGAGATCGGCGCCGACCAGGTGCACCAGATGGCCCTGGCTGTAGGTGCGCACCCAGTGAACGCCGGACGGCAGCTGCGGCAGCGTCTGCTCGAGCGTGTGCTGCACCGCGCCGGTGACGGCCAGCGTGGAGGCGCCGGGCTGCTTGATGACGGTCAGCGCAAGGCTGGGGCGCCCG
>JAGXBI010000058.1 GCA_018971155.1 Burkholderiales bacterium | reverse complement strand
AGGCTCGAGAGAGGTTTGCCCAGCGTCTGTTAAGCGCTCGGCATCGATGGACCTTGACGCGAGCCCAGGTCGCCAGCTCGGGCGGCACATCGGGCAGCGACTGCAGCAAAGCCTGCTCAACGTCGGCGAAGCGATTGAGTAACCGTGTTGAAAGTCAAGCAGTGAGGGGTTGATTTTGAGCGTTCAAGTGGTCCCGGGTGATGGCATTGAGGTGGGTGATCAGCTTGCGCATGCAGGCGATCAAGGCCACCTTCTTGAGCTTGCCCGCGGCCACCAGGCGCTCGTAGAAGGCACGGATGGCGGGGTTGAACCGCGTTGCAGTGAGCGTGGCCATGTACAGGGCGCGGCGCACCTCGAAGCGCCCTCCCGTGATGCGTCGTCGGCCTCGGCTGGAGCCCGAATCGTTGGCGTAGGGCGCCACGCCGACCAGCGCGCAGATCTGGCGCCGGTTGAGCCTGCCCAGCTCGGGCAGCTCGGCGATCAGGGTCGCTGCGGCGATGCGGCCGATGCCGGCCACGCTTTGCAACAGCTTGGCCATCACGGCATGATGCTGTTCGACATGGCTCACCATCTCGGCGTCGACGTCGTCGAGCTGGCGCCCGATGGCCTCCAACATGGCATCGATGCTCGGGCGCGTGACCGGGCGAGCCAGCCGCAGGCGCTGGCGCTCGGACAGTTGCATGGCCACGAGCTGGCGCCTGCGGGTGACCAGGGCCGCCAGATCCTGTTGCTCGGGCTCGCTCAGCGGGCGCACGAAGCGCTCGCAGTCGGGGCGCTGGGCCAGCACGCTGGCGAACTCGGCCAGGGTGGCCGCGTCGATGCGGTCGGTCTTGGCCAGGCGCTGCATCGCGCGGGCGAAGTCCCGCGCCATACGCGGGTTGATCACCGCCACGCGCAGTCCCGCCGCTTGCAGCGCGCAGGCCAGCGCCGCCTCGTAGCCTCCGGTGGCCTCCATCAGCACCAGCCCGGGCTGCAGCTTCGCCAAGGCGTCAGCCAGGGCCGAATGCCCCTCGGCATCGTTGCTGACATGCGTCAGTTCGGGCGGCAAGACCGCTCCCACGCAAGCCACATCGACATGGGCGCTTGCAACGTCGATGCCCACCATCACGGATGATCCAGACATGGTCTTCATATCCCTTCCTTGTGCATGCGAGCAGGCAGCAAGCCGCTCGACTAACCGTTCGGGCGTCAGGAAGACCAGCACGGGGTCCGTGCGCAATCGACTCAGTCACGAGCTGGCGAGCACGCTCGCCGACTCCAGGGCCTACCAGGCTGCACGCTCCGGTCCGGTCACCTCAGCGGTGATCAGACTGTACCGCGCTGGTCTGGTCTAAACATACAAGGGCCGACGGCGCCGGAGCCGGCGGTCATCGCGGGTCAACCAGGCCGGCCGCAGCCAATGCCGCGCCCAGACACGCGGGGCATAGGCAGCGGTCATAGTCACCCAGCCGGTCGCGCGGCAGGTGCGGCGCCGCGTAGCACCAGCACTGCGCGGCGCCGGCCACCTGAGCGCAACTCACCGGCGCGCCGCAACGCGGGCAGCCGGCCGGGTGCGGGGCCGGCGGTGCCATGCCTTCGCGGTTGCCTCGGGTCGCGCGCGCCACGCTCAGTCGTCCTGGCCGAGTTGGCGAACGGCGCGCCGCAACAGGCGCATCTGCCGGGCGAAGATCGTGCAGGCGTCGCAAATCACCAGGTGCGCCCGCAATCGCACACGCTCCAGGCTGCCGAGCTGGCGATCCATGCGCTCGACCACCAGGCGGTGTGCTTGATGGCAAGTCAATTTGAATTTCATCGGCAACCCCCAGGCGTTAAGCGCTTTGACCCAGCCAGTTCAGATCGAGACATTCGCGCAGTCGCATGCGTGCCCGGTAGAGCATGACCCAAACATGAGTCGTGCTCACGCCCAGCTCCTTACAGATTTCGTCGGTGTCGAGTTCGAGCCACTCCCGCATCATGAACACCCGCCCGGTCTTGGCCGGCAGCTTCTCGACGCACAGTTCCAGGATCTCGAAAAACTGCTTCTGCCGCAACACCGCATCCGGATCGCCCCAGTCTCGCGGCGTATCGCGGAAGTGCCCGGTGGCGTCGAACAGCGCGTCGAACAGTTCATCGTCGGTGCGCTCGTCGTCGGCTCCGGCGTGCGACAGGGAGATTTCCCGCGCGCCGGCGCGCAGCGCATCGATGATCTTGTGCTTGAGAATGCCGGTCAGGTATGTCTTTAGCGACGATTGGCCGGCAAAGCGCTCGGGCCGCTCTAGCGCGGCGATCAGCGTTTCCTGCACCACGTCCTCGGCCAGCGCGTCGTTACGCAGTTGCAGGCGCGCGAACTTCAGCAGTGGCGTACGCAGCATTTCCAGTTCGGCGGTATCGACCGTCATGCCAATGCTCTCGGGTTCATAGGTCCGGCGCCATGCCGGGCTTGTCCTGGTTTGCGACACGAGCGTCGTGCCGACAGCGGCGCAAGGCGGATTTTACCGTGTCCGCCGAGTCCGCGGAAATCGCACGAATCCGGCGCAGTCTTGTACAATGCGCCGTGTTTCCCGACCTCCGAGCGAAATCTTGCTGCCATGTCCGATCTGCCCGCCCCTAATATCGATAGCATCGCACCGACACTGAAGGCCGAAATCCTGGCCGAGGCGCTGCCATACATCCGCAAATACCACGGCAAGACCGTGGTGATCAAATACGGCGGCAACGCGATGATCGAGGAGCGCCTCAAGCAAAGCTTCGCGCGCGACGTGATTCTGCTCAAGCTGGTCGGCATCAACCCGGTGGTGGTGCATGGAGGCGGCCCGCAAATCGATCAGGCGCTCAAGAAAATCGGCAAGCAAGGCACCTTCGTGCAGGGCATGCGCGTGACCGACGAAGAGACCATCGAGGTGGTGGAGTGGGTGCTCGGCGGCGAGGTCCAGCAGGACATCGTGATGCTGATCAATCAGTACGGCGGCCAGGCGGTCGGCCTGACCGGCAAGGATGGCGGCCTGATCCACGCGAGCAAGATGATGTTGCCGGACCGCGATCGCGCCGGCGAATTCATTGATATCGGCTTCGTCGGCGAAGTCGAGTCGATCAACCCGGCGGTGGTGCGCGCGCTGCAGGACGACGCCTTCATTCCGGTGATTTCCCCGATCGGCCTGGGCGACGACGGCCAGTCCTACAACATCAACGCCGACCTGGTGGCCGGCAAGCTCGCCACCGTGCTGGGCGCCGAGAAGCTGGTCATGATGACCAACATCCCCGGCGTGATGGACAAGCACGGCAACCTGCTCACCGACCTCTCGGCGCGGGAGATCGATGAGTTGTTCGCCGACGGCACGATCTCGGGCGGCATGCTGCCGAAAATCTCGTCGGCGCTCGACGCCGCCAAGAGCGGCGTGAAGTCGGTACACATCATCGACGGCCGCATCGAGCACTCCGTGCTGCTCGAAATTCTGACCGAACAGCCGTTCGGCACCATGATTCGCTCGCATTGAGCGCGCCTGAGGCATTCTTTTCCTGGAGCGGTGGCAAGGATTCCTGCCTCGCGCTTCATCATGCGCTGACCCAGGGCTACGCAGTGCGATACCTGCTGGCGATGCTCGACGAGAGCGGCGCCAGTTCGCGCTCGCATGGGCTGCCGCCTGCGCTGCTGCAGGCGCAGGCCGATGCGCTGGGTATCGCGCTGGTGAGTGCGCGGGCTGGCTGGGAGTCCTACGAGAGCGTCTTCACCGATCAATTGCAGCGCTTCGCGGCGACCGGCATCACCCACGGCGTGTTTGGCGATATCGACCTGCAGGCGCATCGGGACTGGGAGGAAAAGGTCTGTGCCGCGGCGGGCCTGGAGGCCGTCCTGCCATTGTGGCAACGCCCCCGACTGGCGCTGGCGCACGAATTCATTGCATTGGGCTACCGCGCGGTCGTGGTCTGCGTCGATGGCCGGCATCTGGGCCCGGAGTTCGTTGGCCGGGAATATGATCAGGCCCTGCTCGACGATCTGCCGCGCGATGTCGATGCCTGCGGCGAAAACGGCGAGTTTCACACGTTCGTCTATGCCGGCCCGCGCTTCGCCCGGCCGGTGTCGTGGCATCTGGCCGGCGTCGAGACCATCACCGGCCCCGCCAGATATGGCAGCACGCCCTATCATCTGGCGCGACTGACGGGCTAGCAGGAGCGCATCGTGACCCCGTCCCGCCGCTGTTCCCGCTCCCGCCCGCTGCATCCCGCACGCGGGTCTGCCGGCCCGGTCTGGCTGTTCGACCTGGATAACACGCTGCACCATGCTTCGCACGCGATTTTTCCGCGCATCAACGCCGGCATGACCGCCTATATCGTCGAGCGCCTCGGCATCGAGCTCGATCTCGCCAATCATCTGCGCGTCGAATACACGCGGCGCTACGGCGCCACGCTGCTGGGGCTGATCCGACATCACGGCGTCGACGCGCACGACTTTCTCGCGGCGGTTCACGATTTCCCCGATCTGCGCGCGCTGTTGCGCGCCGAGCGCGGGTTGGCGCGCCACCTGCGTGCGTTGCCTGGTCGTAAGTATGTGCTTACTAATGGTCCGCGCGATTACGCCGAGGCCGTGCTGCGCGAAATCGGCATTGCCCACCTGTTCGAGCGCTGCATCAGCATCGAGCACATGCGCGATCGCAGCGCCTGGCGCGCCAAGCCCGACCCGAAAATGATGCGCCGCCTGCTGGCACGCGAACGGTTGCGTGCCGCACATGTCTGGCTGGTGGAAGACACGCGCTCTCATCTGAAGGATTACCGGGCGCAGGGTTTGCGCACGGTCTGGGTGACCGGCTATCTGCCGGAAAAGAGCGGTCTTGGCGCGACTAACCGGCGCAGTGGGCGCCCACATTATGTGGATATCAAAGTACAATCACTCAAAACATTGAAAAAATGCCCGATTCGCGTCGCGCGCTGATTTGATGTCGTCTGCCCGCCGAGGGGGTGGCGCGGCATGAGTGCGGCTGGCGCAGGGGGCATCAACAAAGATTGTTACTTTATTCAGACCAGCCAATGCCACCGGAAGTCACGCCCACCGAAGCCGCTTCACCCTCCGTTTCCATGTCCGCCAAGGTGCCGCGCCCCAAGCCGGGAGAGCGGCGTGTCAAGGTATTGCAGACGCTCGCGGCAATGCTCGAGCAACCCAAGAGTGAGAAAATCACCACGGCTGCGCTGGCCGCCCGGCTCGAGGTGTCCGAGGCCGCCCTGTACCGGCACTTTGCCAGCAAGGCGCAGATGTTCGAAGGCCTGATCGAATTCATCGAGCAGTCGATTTTCAGTCTCATCAACCAGATTTCGACGCAACGCGAGGCGGGCGCGGAGCAGGCGCACGCCATCGTGCTGATGCTGCTGGGCTTTGCCGAGAAAAACCCCGGCATGACGCGCGTGCTGACCGGCGAGGCGCTGGTAGGAGAACACGAGCGGCTGCAGGAGCGCATCAATCAATTGCTCGATCGCATCGAGACCTCGCTCAAGCAGGTGCTGCGCGTGGCGGCCGCACAGGCGGGCACGCCCGACGACGGCGACGCGGCCTCGCGCGCCAACCTGCTGGTCAGCTATGCGTTGGGCCGCTGGCATCGCTACGCCAAGAGCGGCTTCAAGCGCGCGCCCAGCGAACTGGCCGAGGCGCAGGTCGCGATCCTGTTGCGCTGAGCGTGCGGCGCTGCAGGCGCCCCGACGAAGCGTTATACTTGCCGCGGGTTATGCCGGCGTCGCGGCGGGATGTTTCGACGCCTGGCCGGCATTTCACGGATTGCGCGCCGATTTGGTGACTCGCTTGCGGGCGCGCGGACTCCTGTCGCAAGACCGGATTTCATATAAATGCGGCTAAAGAGGTTGTTGGCGTTCATTCCCGATGTCGCCAGTCGATCGACCCCTTTGTGCCGCCCTTCGGACAAGCATTTATGGAATCGTCGATCGGCCTCGTTACGCCGCAAAGCATGCATTTTGCCGAGCCCCTGCCGTTGCAGAACGGCAGCACGCTGGCCGGCTACGACCTTACCGTGGAAACCTACGGCGAACTCAACGCCGCGCGCAGCAATGCCGTGCTGGTATGCCATGCGCTCAATGCTTCCCATCACGTCGCCGGGCGCTATAGCGATGACCCCAAAACGGCTGGCTGGTGGGACAACATGGTCGGACCCGGCAAGCCGCTCGACACCAATCGCTTCTTCGTCATCGGGGTCAACAACCTGGGTTCGTGCTTTGGCTCGACCGGCCCGATGAGCCTGGATCCGACGACCGGCAAGCCCTATGGCGCGAGTTTCCCGCTGGTGACCGTGGAGGACTGGGTCAACGCGCAGGCGCGCGTGGCCGACGCGTTCGGCATCGAGCGCTTTGCCGCGGTCATGGGCGGCAGCCTCGGGGGCATGCAGGCGATGGCGTGGAGCATCATGTACCCGGAGCGGGTCGGGCACTGCCTGGTGATCGCCTCGACGCCCAAACTCTCGGCGCAGAACATCGCCTTCAATGAAGTCGCGCGTTCGGCCATTCTGTCCGATCCGGACTTTCACGGCGGCGACTACTACGCGCATGGCGTGGTGCCGCGCCGCGGCCTGCGCGTGGCGCGCATGATCGGGCACATCACCTATCTGTCCGATGAAGACATGGCGGTCAAGTTCGGCCGCTCGCTGCAGCGCGCCGAAGCGCTGGCCGACGGCGCCGCGGTCGAGCGCGACGGCTACAAGTTCAGTTTCGACGTCGAGTTCGAAGTGGAGTCGTACCTGCGCTACCAGGGCGACAAGTTTGCCGAGTATTTCGATGCCAACACCTATTTGCTGATCACCCGCGCGCTCGATTACTTCGATCCGGCACGCGCCTACGGCGGCGACCTGTCGCGCGCGCTGGCGCATACCACCGCCAAATATCTGGTGGTGTCGTTCGCCACCGATTGGCGTTTTGCTCCCGCGCGCTCGCGCGAGATCGTCAAGGCGCTGCTCGATCATCGGCACCAGGTGAGCTATGCCGAGATCGATGCGCCCCATGGCCACGACGCCTTCCTGCTGACCGATCCGCGCTACCACAACCTGGTGCGCGCCTATTACGACCGCATCGCCACGGAGGTCGGCGCATGAATGCAACCGCTATCCAGGCGCAGAACAATGCCCTGCAAGGGCTCACGCCGCGTAACGACTTTCGCGTCATCGCACGCTGGATCCAGCCCGGCTCGCAAGTGCTCGACCTGGGCTGCGGCGACGGCTCGCTGCTGCGTTTTCTGACCGACGAACTCGATGTCAGCGGCTACGGCGTCGAGATCAACGATGCCGGCGTGCTGGCCAGCGCGCAAAGGGGCATCAACGTGATCCAGCAGGACATGGAAGGCGGCCTTGCTTTGTTCGAAGACCAAAGTTTCGACATGGTGATCCTGTCGCAAACGCTGCAAACCATTCACCGCACCGCCGATATCCTGCGCGAGACGGTGCGCGTCGGGCGCGAGGCGATCGTCTCGTTCCCGAACTTCGGCTACTGGCCGCATCGCCTCGCCGTGCTGCGCGGGCGCATGCCGGTATCGAAAAGCCTGCCGTTCCAGTGGCACAACACGCCCAACGTACGGGTGCTGACGATTCGCGATTTCGAGGCTCTCGCGCCCGAGGTCGGCGTTCGCATTCTCGACCGCGCGGTGCTGCATGATGGCCGGCCGGTGAATTGGGGTGCCAATTGGCGTGGTAGTCTTGCGGTCTATCGCGTCAAGCGTAACTGAGCGTGGCGCGGCCCGTCCGAGCGAGGCCGCGCACGCCTCATCCACGAGCCGTTTTCATGTCGACACCAACACCTGATTCGCTCGCGCCCAGCGGCTGGCGCGCGTATTTCAACACCCGCATGCTGATTTGCGTGGTGCTGGGATTCACCTCCGGCCTGCCGCTGTTCACCCTGATCAGCCTGGTGCAGGCGTGGCTGCGCTCCGAAGGGGTCAATCTCGAGGCGATCGGCCTGTTTGCGCTGATCCAGTTTCCCTATACGTGGAAATTCCTCTGGTCGCCGCTGATGGACCGCTTCATGCCGAATTATCTCGGCTGGCGGCCCGGCAGGCGGCGCGGCTGGATGCTGCTCACGCAATTGCTGGTGGCCGGCACGATTGCCGTCATGGGGCTGTTCTCGCCGCAGCAGAATATCTGGACGGTCGCCGCACTGGCGGCGGCACTGGCCTTTTTCAGCGCCAGCGCCGATATCTCGATCGATGCCTACCGGCGAGAATTGCTGCCCGACCTCGAACAAGGGTTGGGCACGGCCGTGCACGTCAATGCCTACAAGGTTGCCGGGCTGATACCGGGCTCGCTCGCGCTGATTCTGTCCGACCATCTGCCATGGTCGCAGGTGTTTTTGATCACGGCACTGTTCATGGTGCCGGGCATCATCATGACGTTGCTCGTGGCCGAGCCGAAGATCCAGGGCGCGCCGCCGCGCACGCTGCGCGAGGCGGTGATTTTGCCGTTCAACGAATTCATCGGCCGCGCCGGCTGGCGGCAGGCGCTGTATATCCTGGGCTTCATCTTTCTCTACAAGCTCGGCGACAGCATGGCGACGTCGCTATCGACGTCGTTCTATCTCGACATCGGCTTCACGCGCACCGAGATCGGCGTGATTGCCAAAGCGACCGGCCTGTGGGCGAGCGTGGCCGGCGGCCTGATCGGCGGCGCCTGGCTGTTCAAGCTCGGTATCCATCGCGGCCTGTGGGTGTTCGGGGTCGCGCAAATGATTTCCACGCTGGGGTTCGCGTGGCTCGCACATACCGGTCCGGATCTGTTCGGCCTGGGCGTGGTCATCGCTCTCGAGGCCTTTTGCGCAGGGCTGGGCACCGCCGCTTTCACCGCCTACATCGCGCGCACTACCGACCCGCGCTACACGGCCACGCAGTTCGCGCTTTTCACGAGCCTGGCATCGGTGCCGCGCACGTTTGCCAACGCCGGCACCGGCTATATCGTCGATGTCACCGGCTGGACTCACTTCTTCCTGATTTGCGCCGTGCTGGCGTTGCCCGGCATGTTGCTGCTGCCCAAGATCGCGCCGTGGGGCAGGGATCCCGATATCGACGGCTAGCAGGCCATGCCGCGCTCACTGCGCGCGCAGGCGCGCTTTGAGCCAAACGGCCAGCGCCGCGATCTCCTCGGCGCATACCGCATGCGGCATCGGGTAGGTGTGCCACACCAGCGGATTGCCGCATTGGCGGGCAAATGCGGCGGCTTGCTCGCCCAGCGGCAGCGGCAATATCTCGTCCTGCGTGCCATGCGCGGCGAAAATCGGCGTGCCGCGATTGGCCTCGCTCAGCGCCTCGGTGATCAGATGCGGCGCCGGCAGGTACGCCGACAGCGCGATGATGCCGGCCAGCGTCGCCGCATAGGTGAGTCCCGTCGTATAGGCCATCGCGCCGCCCTGCGAGAAGCCGGCCAGGAAGATCCTGTGGCTCGGGATGCCGCGCTCGTTCTCGCGCTCGATCAGGCGGCCAACGGCAGCACGCGAGGCCAGGATGCCGGCCTCGTCGACACGCCGGTTCAGGCCCTCGAACGACAGAATGTCATACCATGCGCGCATCACGTAGCCGCCATTGCCCGTAACCGGAATCTGCGGCGCATGCGGAAACACGAAGCGCACCGCTGGCGCGTCGTCCAGCGCCAGCTCCGGCACGAGCGGCACGAAGTCGTTGCCGTCGGCGCCCAGGCCGTGCAGCCAGATTACCGCGAAAGCCGGATTTGGCGCGGTTTCGATTTCGATGCAGGGCAGTAACGGGCTCATGGCGTGGACTCGCAGTGTTCGGGGGCTAGGGACGGGCTTCGGTCGGGGTAGCTCTCGACACGATACCCGCTTTGTCGGGCAATTTGCACTGCCTGCCCGGTCAGTGGCTCAGCGTGTTGCGCCGTCACGGGCATCGACGTACACCCAGGCATCCTGGCCCGAGTCGAGCCTGACGCGTTCGCGCCGGTAGTCCGACACCTCGTAGGCATCGGCATGGGCCAGCTCCGCCGCGGTAATGGCGAACACCGTGCCGGGGACGCCGTCGGCCGCCAGCCCCGTGAAACTGGCGATCGGGTGGTGGGTCTTGCCGCTGGTGGCGAGCACCGCCGCGTCGCGTATTTCCAGCAGGGTCAGTCGGTAGCCGGGCAACCGATCGGCCTGGCCGGCCAGCAGCCGCCCGAAAGTGGCGAGCTGCACGGCTTCCAACTGGAGCGTGCCGTAAGAAAACAAGTATTCAGTGGCTTGCGCGGGCGAAGCGGACATGATGCGTACCTTGTGTGTGGGGAGTGCGGTGTTGCCGGACATGCGGGGTGGCCGGCGGCACGCGCATCGCCTATGGTGCCACGGGTTGGCTGGGAGTGCGTGGGGCGCTCGCGCCTGCCACCAGGCGCCGCGCCGATCTGAGGTGCGCCACGGTGGCCGCACGCGCCAGCCGCGCGTTGCCGGCCTGGCACGCGGCGAGAATCTGCGCATGCTCCAATTGAAAGGCCTGGGTCTGCGCCAGCAGCGTCTCCTGCAGCCGCTCGTAACGTTCCACCTGATTGCGCAATTCCCAGATGACCTTGAGCTGCTGGCGGTTGCCGCAGGGCGCATACAGCAGCGCGTGGAACTCGCGGTTGAGCTCGCCCTGCTTCTCGCGCGTGCCGGCCTCGCCCAGTAGCCGGTGAACCAGCTCGGCGCGGGCCAGCGTCTCGGCGCTCAGGTTGGGCACCGCGCGGTAGATTGCATCGCCTTCGAGCAGCATGCGCAACCGGTAGATTTCATCGAGGTCGGCCGCGTCGAGCGTGCGCACCACCGCGCCCCGGTTCTTGTGAATCTCCACCAGCCCCTCGAATGCGAGTTTTTGCAGCGCTTCGCGCAACGGGATACGGCTGACCGCGAAGCGGCTGGCGAGGTCGCGCTCGACCAGGCGCGTGCCGTCCGGCAAATCGCCCTCGGCAATCGCCTGGCGCAAACGCGCTGCGACGGCATCGGCGGTTGAGTCGATTGATTTTTCCATCGAATTAATCTGGCTGGGATGGCATAATGGTATACCATTCAACAGGAGTTGACCATGACAGCAGCAGCTACGCCCACCGTCCCTTACTACGCCGTGATTTTCACCTCGATCCGCACCGACGGCGACAACGGTTACGAAAAGATGTCGAATGCAATGGTGCAGCTGGCCGCTCAGCAGCCGGGCTTCCTCGGCGTCGAGTCCGCCCGTGACGGCCTGGGCATTACGGTGTCCTACTGGGAGAGCCTGGAGGCGATCGCCGCATGGAAGCAAAATACCGCGCATCTGGTGGCTCAGCAGCGCGGCCGCGACACCTGGTACGAGACATTCAAGGTGCGGATCTGCCGGGTCGAGCGGGACTACGCTTTCGCCAGGGCCGAGCACTAGTCCCGGCGGCGCGGACGGCATCGCGCGGCGCTCAGGTTCGGTCGGCCGCGCGAATCATTTCGATGAGCTGCCGCAGCCCGGGCAGTGTCTGCCGGCGGCTCGGGTAGTACATCACCATCGGCGGGCCGGCGACGGCCCAATCGGGCAGCACGATCTCCAGCCGCCCGGCCTGCAGATCGGGTGCAACGCGCCGCTCCAGGCAGTAGGCAAGTGCCAAACCGCCGAGCGCCGCATCGACTGCCACATCGGTTTCGTTGGCGCTGATCGCACCCGGCACATCCAGCGCCAGCGCCTGTTCGCCGTTGCTAAGTTCCCATTTGTACAGTGAATTGTCGCCGATGCGCATGCGCACGCAGGCGTGATGCATCAGATCTTCCGGCCTGGCTGGCCGCCCATGCCGCGCCAGATACGCCGGCGAGCCCACCACGACCCAGCGCAACGGCCCGCTCAGCGGAGTAGCGATCATGTCGCGCGGCACGGTGTCTCCATAGCGAATGCCGGCGTCATATCCCTCGGCGATGATGTCGACCAGGTGATCGTCCACGGTGATATCGAGTTGGATGTCCGGGTAGGCGCTGAAGAAGGCCGGCAGCACCGGGCTGAGCAGCAGGCGCGACGCATCGCGCGGCACATTCAGGCGCAAGCGCCCGGCAGGCGAGCCGCGATAGCGCTCGAGTTGATCGAGCGCCTCGCCGATCGTGTGAAAACCGCGCTCAAGTTGTTCCGCGAGTGCCATGCCCGCGGCCGTCGGCACCACCGAGCGGCTGGTGCGGTTCAGCAGCTTGACGCCCAGGCGCGTCTCCAGGTTGCGCATCGCGTGGCTGAGCGCCGATGTCGAGACACCGAGTTCGGCGGCAGACAGTCGAAAGCTGCGGCGACGGCAAATGGTGACGAAGACGTTGAGATCCGCCAGATCGGAGCGATTGAAAGCGGGCATGTGAGGGAGTCGGAGTATGCCAACGACGGCAACGAACGGGTTGCTGCAATGCGCGTTCAACGCAGCATTGAATTTATTTCAATTTTACATGAGTTAAATTAAATGCCGTTGGCGCCTCGAAGCATATCCGGTGGCTATTGGCCGGCAAGCGCAAGCGCCGTTTCAGCATGGGAGTCAATCAGCATGACAGTGGAAACCACGCGCATCGACGGCATCGCCACGCCGGTCTCGCGCATCGGCCTGGGTACCTGGGCCATCGGCGGCTGGATGTGGGGCGGCGCCGACGATACCGCATCGATCGCGACGATCCGCAACGCGATCGATCAAGGCATCAATCTGATCGATACCGCTCCGGTATATGGCTTCGGCCACGCCGAGGAGGTGGTCGGCAAGGCGCTGGAAGGCCGGCGCGAGCAGGCCGTGATCGCCACCAAAGTGGCGCTCGAGTGGGGCGACGACGGCATCAGGCGCAATTCGACACCGGCCCGCATTCGCACCGAAATCGAAGACTCGCTGCGCCGCCTGCGCACCGATCGTATCGATTTGTACCAGGTGCACTGGCCCGACCCCCGCGTGCCGTTCGAGGAAACCGCGGCCGAGTTGGAGAAGCTGCGCCAGGAGGGGAAAATTCTCGCCATCGGCGTGAGCAATTTTTCGCCCGAGCAAATGGACGTGTTCGGCCGCGCGGCCAGGCTGGCCGCCGTGCAGCCGCCGTACAATCTGTTCGAACGGGCGATCGAGGCGGATGTGCTGCCCTATGCCAAATCGCATGGCTTGACCGTGCTTGCCTACGGCGCGCTGTGCCGTGGGCTGCTCTCGGGCCGCATGAGCGCTTCGACCCGATTCGACGGCGACGACCTGCGCAACCATGACCCGAAATTCCAGCCGCCGCGCTTCGCGCAATACCTGGCCGCGGTCGGCGCGCTCGCGCAACTGTCGCATGATCGGCACGGCAAGTCGGTGCTGGCGCTGGCGATTCGGTGGATTCTCGATCAGGGCCCGACCATCGCGCTGTGGGGCGCGCGGCGACCCGACCAGTTGCGCGGCATCGACGACGCCTTTGGCTGGCGTCTGAGCCCAGAGGATCTAGCCGATATCGATGCGTTGCTGGCCAGGCACATTACCAGTCCGGTCGGGCCGGAATTCATGGCGCCGCCGCTGCGCTAGCCGTGCCCGTATCGGCACGACGCGGACTTGACCGAATGCGCGCGCCCACTCGGTGCGCGCTCCCTTTTTGATTGATGCAATGTCAACAGGAGATGTGCAAATGATGAATCGAGACAACCCGGTGTGGCTGATCACCGGCTGCTCCACCGGCTTTGGCCGCGAACTGGCCAAACTGGTGCTCGCGCGCGGCTGGCGCGCGGTCGTGAGCGCGCGCGATCCGGCCAAGGTGGCCGACATCGTCGCCGGCCATGAGGATCGTGCGCTGGCGCTGGCGCTGGACGTGACCCGGCCCGATCAGATCGAGTCGGCGGTGGCTCAGGCCAAGGCGAAATTCGGCCGCATCGACGTGCTGGTCAACAACGCCGGCTATGGCTATCTGGCCGCGATCGAGGAAGGCGAGGACGCCGCGGTGCGCGCGATGTTCGAAACCAATGTGTTCGGGCTGGTCGACATGACCAAGGCGGTGTTGCCAACCCTGCGCGCGCAGCGCAGCGGCCTGATCGTCAACGTGTCGTCGATCGGCGGACTGACCAGCTTTGCCGCGACCGGCTACTACCATGGCACCAAGTACGCGGTCGAGGGCATTTCCGAGTCGCTCGCGATCGAGCTCAAGCCGCTGGGCATCGGCGTGCTGATCGTCGAGCCGGGGCCGTTCCGCACCAACTGGGCGGGCCCCTCGATCCAGCAATCGGCGGTGCGCATCGACGACTATGCCGAAACGGCTGGCGAGCGCCGCAAGCAGACCGAAGCGCGCAGCGGCAAGCAGGTGGGCGACCCGGTGCGCGCCGCGCAAGCCATCATCGACGCGGCGCTGTCGGACACGCCGCCGCTGCGACTGTTGCTGGGCAAGGCCGCCCTGGGACTGGCGCGCGAGAAGCTCGACAAGCTGCGCGGCGACTTCGATGCGTGGGAGGCGACCACCATCGGCGCCGATTATCCGGAAGGCACGCACTAAGGCGCCGGCAAATGCGGCGGG
>JAGXBI010000057.1 GCA_018971155.1 Burkholderiales bacterium | reverse complement strand
CCGGGTGGAACTGGACGCCGACGAACCACGGGTGGATCTGCTGCGGCAATTCCATGATTTCCGGCAGATTTTCGCTCGGTGTGCGGGCCGAAATCACCAGCCCCCCCGCTTCCAGCTGGGGAACGTAGTGGTTGTTGACTTCATAGCGATGGCGATGACGCTCGTTGACGTGATCGCCGTAGATGCGCGAGGCCAGGGTGCCCGGGGTAATCGGTACGCGCTGCGCGCCCAGGCGCATGGTGCCGCCCAGCTCGGAGTCTTCGGAACGTTGTTCGATGCGCCCGTCACGATCCAGCCATTCCGTAATGAGCGCGACCACCGGATGCTCGGTACTCGGGTCGAACTCCGTGCTATTGGCGCCAGCCAGATGGGCCACATCACGCGCGAACTCAATGACCGCCAATTGCATGCCCAGGCAGATACCCAGGTACGGCACGCGATTCTCCCGCGCATAGCGGATCGCTTTTATCTTGCCCTCGGTGCCGCGACGACCGAAACCGCCGGGTACCAGGATCGCGTCCAATTGCTTGAGACAATCGGTGCCTTCCTTCTCGATTTGCTCGGAGTCGAGGTATTCGATGTTCACGCGTGTCGACGTGTGGATCGACGCATGCTTGAGCGCTTCGATCAGCGATTTGTACGACTCGGTCAGATCGACATACTTGCCGACCATGCCGATCGTCACCTCGTGCTTCGGGTGCTCGATTGCCTCGACCAGCTTGGCCCACATCGACAGATCGGCGGGCTGCGGCGTCAGCTTGAGTTCGTCGCAGATGATCGTGTCCATGCCCTGGTCGTGCAGCATCTGCGGAATCTTGTAGATCGTATCGACGTCCCACACCGAAATCACCGCGTCCTGCGGGACGTTGGAGAACAGCGAAATCTTGGCTCGCTCGTCGTCCGGAATCGGGCGATCCGCCCGGCACAGCAACACGTCCGGCGAGATACCGATTTCGCGCAATTTCTGCACGCTGTGCTGAGTCGGTTTGGTTTTCAATTCGCCTGCCGTGGCGATGTAGGGCACCAGTGTCAAGTGCACGAAGGCCGCCTGATTACGCCCCAGCCGCAGGCTCATTTGCCGGGCTGCCTCAAGGAACGGCAGCGACTCGATATCGCCGACCGTACCGCCGATTTCCACGATGGCGACATCCGGGTGGCCGTCCCACGTGGAACGTGCGCCGCGCTCGACAAACGCCTGGATTTCGTTGGTGATATGCGGGATGACCTGAACCGTCTTGCCCAGATACTCGCCACGCCGCTCTTTGCGAATCACCGACTCGTAGATCTGGCCGGTGGTGAAATTGTTGGCCTTGCGCATCTTGGCGCTGATGAAGCGCTCGTAGTGCCCCAGATCCAGATCGGTTTCCGCGCCGTCCTCGGTGACGAACACCTCGCCGTGCTGGAACGGGCTCATCGTGCCGGGGTCGACGTTGATGTAGGGATCGAGTTTGAGGAGGGTGACTTTGAGGCCGCGCGATTCGAGAATCGCGGCGAGAGAAGCAGCTGCAATCCCCTTGCCGAGAGAGGACACCACGCCGCCGGTGACAAAAACGAACTTAGTCATCGCATTAATTGCTCGCGGGAAAGCCGGATTATACCGTAAAGCCCCGGCCACGCCGCGACGCGGCGCCGCAAATTTTGCGCTTGACAGCCCGCGCCGGCTTCGATTAACCGGGCTGGAGCGAGTGCTCCGCGTGGGCCGGCCGCGCGCTCTTCAGGCCGCCACCGGCAGATCGCGGGCACCGCGCAGCGCCTGCAGCACCTCGCGCAGGCGCTCGGCGGTTTGTGCCGGCTGCTCCATCGGAAACAGATGGGTGCCGGGCACATAACGCAGCCGCTCGCCGACCAGTTGCCGGGTTGCCGCCAGCCCGACCTGGCGCAACTCCCTGGAGTCGGTACCGGCCAGAAAACCGACCGGCACCGGGACACCCCGCTGTGCCCGCGCGCCCAACCGGCGAGGCAAGGTGCGGTAGATCCGGTATTCGATCTCGCGCTCGAACGCCAGCACCCGCTGGGCGCCAAATCCGGTGGGCGACGTCCCAAAGGTAATGTAGTCGGCCAGCATGTCTTCATCCCAGCGGGCAAATACCGGCTTGGATTTGAAGTGCCGCCAGGCGGCGTCCCAATTGTCCCAATGGGTGCGGCGTGTGCGGGTGGCTCGTGCCGGCGACAGGCGGTCGTACAAGCCGGTCAATTGGCTCAGGCGAAGCAGGTGTACGCGCCACCCGGGCGCGACGATCGGCGAGTCGAGCATGACGACCCCGCGCACCCGTTGCGGCGCCCGTATGGCGGCCATCAGGCTGAGAAAGCCGCCGAGCGAATGCCCGACCAGCCAGACCGGCTCGGTATATTCGCGCGCCAGCGTATCGACCAGCTCGTCGCGCAAGAGCGTCCACTCCGGGGTTACCGGATAACGTTTGTCATGACCGATGCGCTCGATCGCATGAACTTCGTAATCGTCCCCCAGCAAACGCCACAATTTCCGATACACGGACGACGGAAAGCCGTTGGCGTGTGAAAAATGAATGATCTCCCGGGACATGACGATAAGATGTTCCACAAAATGCCATTCTAGCGGCGCGATCGCGTTGCGCGCCCGCGCTGTCATAGAGGAAAGCATCCAAAGTCACCGCGCCGGTGACTCAGCGCCCCATCCAGTACCGTCTGGCCTCTATGCGCCAGGCAGACGCCCGCAGCAGTTCCCCCGCCGTCCTGAATTCGACGGCGCCGTGACGGTCGGTTCGAAAAGCCGTCGCACCGTGCGCGGCATAGCGTGCGGTAACCGCCTCGCGCGGATGCCCGAACCGGTTCAGGTAGCCCGCCTGGTAGATCACATAGCGAGGCGAGACGGCGGCGACGAACGCTGACGTCGAGGAGGTCAGGCTGCCGTGGTGAGGCGCCACGACAATATCGGCCGCCAGTCGTTCGGCCGGTAGCCGTGCCAGCAATTCGGCCTCCTGCGCGCGCTCGATATCGCCAGGCAGCAGCGCCGAGTGACGGGCGTTCGAGACCCGCAATACGCAACTGCGTCCGTTGGGCCGGATCTTGCTCGAAGCCAGCGTCGTGGCGTCCGGGTGCAGCATCTCGAAACGCACGCCGTCCCACACCCACGACTGGCCGTCGCGGCAGGCACGGTGACGGGACGAGCCCACCACGATGGGGTGCCCCGCCGCCAGCGAGGAGCGTGTCTCGCTCACCCGCACGCCGGCCAGCACCGAGCCGGCACCGCCCGCATGGTCGTCGTCCTGATGGCTGACCACCAGCATGTCGAGGTGCTCGATGCCGCGCGCGTACAGATATGGCACGATGACACGAGCGCCGGCATCGACAGCCGCGGACAGTCGCGGCCCGGTGTCGTACAAGAGGCGGTGACCCGCCGTCTCGACCAGCACCGCCGTGCCCTGCCCCACGTCGAACGCCAGCAGGCGGAATTCGCCGTCGGCGGGGCGTTCCGGCGCGCCAAGCAGCAGCGGCAGCAGCAGCCCCGCCCCGGCCCAACGCATCGGCCAGCCACGCGGGGCCAGCAGCCACGCAACCCCCACCAGCGCCATCAGCGTCAACCACCACGGCGGCCGCGGCGCGCGCCAAACCGCCAGTGGCAATCCATCGAGCCAGCGCAGCCACACCGTGAGCCACTCAATCAGGAAATGCGCGCCTTGCAGCAGCCAGTTGCCCATTGGCGCAGGCATCAATGCGCCGGCCAGCGCCATTGGCGTTACCAGCACACTGACCAATGGAATTGCCAGCGCATTGGCCAACGGCCCGACCACCGAAACCTGCGCGAACAATGCGAGCGTCAACGGCACCATGCCAAGCGTTACCGCGTACTGAACGTGGGCTGCCTGTTGCCAGACCCGCCAAGGTCCACCAGTCGAGTCGCCCGCGAGCCGCATGGCATAAAGAATGGTCGATACAGCGCCGAACGAAAGCCAGAAACCGGGCGCCAGGACCGCCCACGGATCGATCATCACCACCACCGCCAAGGCCCAGCACATCACATGCGACGAACCGCTGCGGCGGCCGGCGCAGTAGGCCAGCGCGACCACGCTCAACATGTAAAGGGAACGCTGCGCCGGAATGCCGAAACCGGCCAGGGCGGCATATCCCAACGCCGCCAGCAATCCCGCCAGCGCCGCCACACGCTGGGCCGGCACCATTATCGGCCACGCCGCGCCGGCGCGGGCCCGATGGCGCCACAGCCAGTTGGCGGCGGCAGCGGCCAACCCGCCGACCAGGGCGATATGCAAACCGGATATCGCCAACAAGTGGTTCACGCCAGTGCGCTGAAACAGTTGCCAGTCGGACTGCGCTATCGCGCGCTGATCGCCGATTGTCAGCGCGGTGAGCACGCCTGCGTAGCGGGCATCCGGCGGCAAGGCCCCGTGAATATGACGGCGCAGTTGATCGCGCCAGCGTGCCAGCGCATAGCGCACCGAAGGTACCGGTTCAGCCAGCAACGTGGGCGTTTGCGCCTTGCCGGTACGTACGTAGCCAGTCGCGCGAATTCGCTTGGCCAGCAGCCAGGCCTCGTAATCGAATCCTTGAGGGTTGGCGGTGCCATGCGGCCGCTTGAGTCGTATCGTCAGGCGCCAGCGCTGCCCGGGCCGCAACTCGGGCAATGACGTCGCTGCGCCGCCGCGCGCGGCATACCATGACAACTGCACGTGGCGCGGCACGACATGCTCGGGCTGACCGGTCTCGATATCGAAACCGAATCGCACGCCCCGCGCCAACTGCGCCGGCAGCGACGACACCACTCCCACCACGGTGACGTCGCGCCGTTCCCAGTCGGGGTTGAGCCCATCGGCCAAACGCCACTCCGCACGCAGCGCCGCCCAGGAAAAACCCAGCGCAGCGGCGCACAGGACCAATACGCCGTGACAGGCATACGCGGCGAGCTGGCGGCGCGCTCCCGGCCGCCAGCCGAGCGCGGCCGGGCCAGCCACGAGAGCCATCGCCATGCACGCGAGAATGACATGTCGCGACGGCAATTGGGCGCATTGCTGCAACGCCCAGACGCCGGCGGCGCCGGCCAGCAAAACAAGTCGCATCAGGCCCGCGCCGTCGCGTCAGCAGGCGTTTGTGCCGGCAAGCACGGTGCGCAGACGCGGCAGTGCCGCATAGGCGTTTTGCGTGGTAGCGGCCGCAAGTGCTTCGGGCGCGACCTCACGCAATCCAGCCAGGACCGCAGCCATGCGGGGCAACTGCCCGGGTTCGTTGCGCTGCTTGTAGCGCCAGGCAGGAGGAATATCCGGCGCGTCGGTCTCCATGACGAGCGACTCGAGTGGCAGTTGGGTCGCCAGACGTCGAATTTGCAGCGCCCGTTCGAAGGTCAGCGCACCGCCGAAACCGAGCTTGAACCCGCGCTCGATGAATGCCTCGGCCTGTTGAAAACTGCCGTTGAACGCATGGGCAATGCCGCCGCGCACGTCGAAGCGGCGCAATTGCTTGAGCAGGGCGTCCTGCGAACGGCGCACGTGAAGAATGACCGGCAAGTCGAGTTCGCGCGCGATCTTCAATTGCTCGACGTAAAAGAAGTGCTGACGTTCGGCGTCGAGCCCTTCGACGAAGAAATCGAGACCGATCTCGCCGATCGCGACGAAGCGCGCATCACCGAGCGCGGCTTGCGCGGCATCACGCAGCACCGCCAGGTCGGCCTCGGCGGCATGCGGCGTATACATCGGGTGGATTCCCAGCGCAAAGGCGCCGCCGGCAAAACGATGAGCGATATCGCGCGCGGCGCCGAAATTGCCTCGCGACACGGCCGGCACGACGATGCCCCGAACGCCCGCGCGCTCGGCAGCGCTCAGCACGGCGTCGCGGTCATCGTCGAATTCCCTGGCATCCAGGTGACAGTGCGTGTCGATCCACATGCGTCAATCTCCCATCGAAAACATTGTACGAGCGTGCGCCTTGCAGCGCACGCCGATTCGGGGGGAGAGGTCACGGCACAAACTTGTGCTTCAGGCCGACAGCACGCCGTCCTTCAAACGCAAAATGCGGTCGCAACGATGCGCCAGATCGATATCGTGCGTGACGATGACGAAGCTGGTGTTGAGCCGCGTGCTCAAATCCAGCATCAAGGCGAAAACCGTATCGGCGCTGCCGCCGTCGAGATTGCCGGTGGGTTCGTCGGCCAGCACGCACGCCGGGTGAGTCACCAGCGCGCGCGCCACGGCGACCCGTTGCCGCTCGCCGCCCGACAACTCGCTGGGCCGATGCTTGACGCGAGCGCCCAGGCCGACTCGCTCGAGCATCGCCTGTGCTGCCGCATGCGCCTCGGCTGTGTCCTGCCGGCGGATCAACAGCGGCATCGCCACGTTGTCGAGTGCATTGAACTCAGGCAGCAAATGGTGGAACTGATAAATGAAACCGAGCGAGCGGTTGCGCAGGTCGGTTTTTTCCCGCTCACGCAAGGCGGTAAACGGCTGCCCCAGCAGCGACACATGGCCGGTCGTGGGCTCGTCCAGGCCGCCGAGCACATGCAGCAGCGTGCTCTTGCCGGAGCCGGAGGAACCGACGATCGCGACTTTCTCGCCATGCCGGATGTCGAGATTGACGCCATGCAGCACGTTGACGTTGAGTTGGCCCTGCTGAAAGGTTTTGTGCACATCGCGCGCCTGCAGCACGATGTCACCGCCCTCGCCGCCGGCCATCGGCTTGAAGTTATTCATAGCGCAGGGCCTCCGCCGGCTTGACACGCGCGGCATGCCAGCTCGGATAAATGGTCGCCAGCGAAGCGAGAATGAAGGAGATCACACCAATGCGGATGACATCGCCCGAACGCAGGTCGGACGGCAGTTCGCTGATGAAATACACGCTTTGCGGCAAGAAATGAACATCGAACAGGCGCTCGATAAACGGCACGATAGTGCTGATATTTGCCGCAATCAGGCTACCGAAGCCGACGCCGAGCAGCGTCCCGATAAAGCCGATCGTGACGCCCTGCACAATGAATATCTTCATGATCGACGACGGTTGCGCGCCAAGGGTGCGCAAGATCGCGATATCCGCCTGCTTGTCGGTTACCGTCATGACCAACGACGAGACCAGATTGAACGCCGCCACGGCGATGATCAGCGTCAGGATGATGAACATCATGCGCTTCTCGGTCTGCACCGCGACGAACCAGTTCTTGTTCTGCTGGGTCCAGTCGCGCACCCACAGGTCACCGGTGAGCGTGTGAGCCAGCTCGCGCGCCACGATAGGCGCACGCTCCATGTCGTGGAGCTTTAGCCTGACGCCGGTCGGCCCGCCCAACCGGTACAGCACCTCGGCGTCCTTGATATTGATCAGCGCGAGCGTGCTGTCGAACTCGTAGTGCCCCGCCATGAAAATGCCGGTGACCGTGAACTGCTTGACACGCGGCAACATGCCGGCCGGCGTAATGGTTCCCTCGGGCGCCACCAGCGTTATCTTGTCGCCCACCTGAACACCGAGCGCCTCGGCCAATTCCCGGCCCAGCACGATGCCGAAGCTGCCCGGCGTGAGCGAGCTCAGCGCCCCCTGCTTCATATCCTTGGCGATGCCCGAAACGTTAGCCTCCGCGCTCGGCTCGACACCGCGCAGCACCACGCCACGCACCACGTCGTCACGGGTGAGCATCGCCTGCTCGCCGACGTACGGCGCGGCGGCCATCACTTCCTTGTTGGTCAGTGCCTGAGTTGCCGTCAGGCGCCAATCGGGAATGCTGCCATCGACGGAAAAGATCTCGATATGCGCAAGCACCGAAAGCATCCGGTCGCGCACTTCCTTCTGAAAGCCGTTCATCACCGAAAGCACGATGATCAGCGCCGCCACGCCGAGCGCGATACCCGACATCGAAATCAGCGAAATAAAGGAAATGAAACTGTTGTTGGAAGATCGCTTGCCCGTGCGGGTGTAGCGCCAACCTATTTGCCATTCGTAGGGAAATTTCAAGCTTAACCTTGTTTTCTAGTAACTTGACGGTAGGGTATCGGCCTGCCAGGGCGCAGTTTGCCATACAATTCGCACACTATGGATACACCCGCCCTACATCTGTTGGTGCCCTTCGCGCTGCCGCCAGCAGCCGAGGCGGCCGCGCTCGTTGCCGGGTTGGAGTTGCCCGCATTGGAAAAGTTGCTGGCGCGCGCCAGTTTGACCGACCATCATGCGCCGGCCGACCCGTTTCAGCGCACGCTGCCGCACGAGCGCTGGCTGGCCCGCAGTTTCGGGCTGCCTGGGTCAGACGATCAGACGCCGCTGGCGCCCTATATGTTGCTGGCCGATGGGGGCATCCCCGGCGAGCGCACATGGCTTTGCGCGCAGCCGGTGCACATTCACATCGCGCGCGACCATCTGGTACTGACCGATCCGTCGGATCTCGAACTCGCCGCGCAGGATGCCGCCGACCTGCACGCGGCAGCGCTGCCGCTGATGGCCGGTGAGGCCGCATTGATCGCCCCGCCCGACGCCCGTCCGGCACGCTGGTATCTGGCCGACGACGCTCTCGGCGCCCTGCATACGACTTCGTTGATGCGTGCCTGCGGCCATAACATCGACATCTGGATGCCCACCGGCGACGGCGCCCGCGCATGGCTGAAATTGCAAAACGAGATCCAGATGACGTGGTTCGATCATCCGGTCAACGCGCGCCGCGAAGCACTCGGTCTGCCGCCGGTGAATTCCCTCTGGCTATACGGCGGCGGCGCACTGGCTTCGGCCGAAGCGCCCGCCCGGCATCTTGCGGCGGTACGCAGCGATAACCCGGCGACGCGAGGGCTCGCAATGCATCACGGCATTCCCGTCGGCCCGCCCGCCGACGACTGCCTGGCGCCGGCCGCGTGGCCGAAAGGCGCCACGCTGGTCGAACTGGGCGAGCTTGCGGGCCACTTCATCCGCCAGGACTGGGCCCGCTGGCGCGACGCCCTGGTGCGCCTGGAAAACGCGTGGTTCGCACCGGCGCTGGCGCAACTGGAGCAAGGCGACCTGACGCGCCTGAGTCTCACGCTGTGCGGCGACACACAGGAAGTAACCCTGCTGGCCCGGCGCGGCGACTTGCGCAAATTCTGGCGCCGCGGGCCCCTGGCGAGCCGGCTGGCCGGCCTGAGCGCGATATGACGCAACTCGTCACCCGCAACTACCCTGCCGCCGCAGCCGAGGCGTTGACCGGCGCCGGCCTGCACCCGGTGCTGGCGCGCCTGTACGCGGCGCGCGGCATCACCCGGGCCGCCGAAACCGAGAGCGGCCTATCGCGCCTGCTGCCGCCCTCCGAACTCAAAGGCATCGATGCGACGGCCGCCTTTTTGGCCGATGCCATCACCGCGCGGCGGCGCATGCTGGTGGTGGCCGACTACGACTGCGACGGTGCCACGGCATGCGCCGTCGCCGTACGCGGGCTGCGCGCGCTGGGCGCGGAGGTGGATTACCTGGTGCCCAACCGCTTCGAATACGGCTATGGCCTGACGCCCGAAATCGTCGCGCTGGCCGCGCGCCGGTCCGGCGGCGCGCCAGACGTGCTGATCACCGTCGACAACGGCATCGCCAGCCTCGACGGTGTCGCCGCCGCACAGGCGCTGAACATCGACGTCGTCGTCACCGACCACCACTTGCCCGGCGACACGCTGCCGCCGGCGCGCTGCATCGTCAATCCCAATCAGCCGGGCTGCACCTTCGCGAGCAAGCATCTGGCCGGCGTCGGCGTGATGTTTTACGTGCTGCTGGCGCTGCGCGCCGAACTTCGCCAACGCGGCCATTTCGATGCTGCCAGCCAGCCGCGTCTGGACGCCCTGCTCGACCTGGTCGCGCTGGGCACGGTCGCCGACGTGGTCAAGCTCGACAGCAACAACCGCATCCTGGTGGCGCAAGGTCTTTCCCGCATTCGCGCCGGGCGAATGCAACCGGGTATCGCCGCACTGTTTCGGGCAGCCGGGCGCAACGCTCGCACCGCCGGCAGCTTCGACCTCGGCTTCGGCCTCGGGCCGCGCCTGAATGCAGCGGGCCGGCTCGCCGACATGTCGCTGGGCATCGAATGCCTGCTTACCGACGATAGCGAGCGCGCCTGGCAACTGGCGCAGGAACTCGACGGCATGAACCGCGAGCGGCGCGAGATCGAGACCGGCATGCAGCAGGAAGCGCTGGCCGACCTGGCCCGCTTCGATCCGCGGCGAGCCTCGACCCTGTGCGTGTTCAACGACACCTGGCACCAGGGCGTGATCGGCATCGTCGCGGCGCGTCTGAAAGAAAAATTCTATCGCCCGACAATCGTTTTCGCGCCGGGCGACGACGGCCTGGTCAAGGGTTCTGGCCGCTCGATTCCGGGCTTTCATCTGCGCGACGCGCTCGACCTCGTAACCAAGCGCGATCCCGGCCTGATCCTCAAATTCGGCGGCCATGCGATGGCGGCCGGACTGACCCTGCAGGCCGACGATGTCGACCGTTTCGCCGCCGCCTTCGAAGCGGTCGGCAGCGAGTGGCTGGACGAAAAGGCCCTCTCTCGGGTGATTGAAACCGACGGCGACCTCGACGACGAGACATGCTTCTCGCCGTCCTTCGTGGAACTGCTCGACAGCCAGGTATGGGGCCAGGGATTCCCGCCGCCGGTCTTCTGCGGCGAATTCCAGGTGCTCTCGCAGACACTGCTCAAGGACAAGCACCTGAAACTGCAGCTGAGCCGCCCCGGCCAGCCGCGCCAGCGCTACAACGCCATCTGGTTCAACCATAACGTGCCGCTGCCCGAGCGTGCGCAGGTGGCCTATCGGCTGGCCAGCGATACCTTCAATGGCGCGGCGCGCGTGCAACTGATCGTCGAGCACGCGGCGGGAGCGTAAATGGCGTGTTTGCAAGGGTTTCGCGCGTCGTTTACCGCTTCGCCGGCCGAACCGGCTCGCCTCGATCGGCTATAATTTCGGTTTTCCCCGAACTGACTGCTGCTCATGGAAGCCGAACGCCTCAACGCCATCGAAACTTTGCTCGCCGACCTGCGCACCCGCGCCGGCGAGCTACGGGGGTATCTTTGACTACGATGCCAAGGAACTGCGCCTAGACTCCGTCAACCGGGAGCTCGAAGACCCGAACGTCTGGAACGACGCCAAGCGCGCCCAGGAACTCGGCAAGGAAAAGAAGCAGCTCGAAGGCGTCGTGCTCGCCCTGACCTCGCTCGACGAGGATCTGCGCAATACCCAGGATCTGTTCGATCTGGCGCGCGAAGAGTCCGACGAAGAAACATTGCTCGCCGTCGAGGCCGACACCGCCGCGATTGCCCGCCGCGTCGGCGACATGGAGTTTCGCCGGATGTTCAGCAACCCGGTCGACCCCAACAATTGCTTTCTCGACATCCAGGCCGGTGCTGGCGGCACCGAAGCCTGCGACTGGGCGGCGATGCTGCTGCGCCAATATTTGCGATATTGCGAACGCAAGGGCTTCAAGACGGAAATCCTCGAAGAATCGGCCGGCGATGTGGCCGGCATCAAGAGCGCGACGATCAAGGTCAACGGCGAGTATGCCTATGGCTTTCTGCGCACCGAAACAGGCGTGCACCGGCTGGTGCGCAAGTCGCCGTTCGATTCGTCGGGCGGCCGTCATACGTCATTCTCGAGCGTGTTCGTGTACCCGGAGGTGGACGACTCGATCGAGGTCGACATCAACCCCGCCGATCTGCGCATCGATACGTTCCGTGCCTCCGGCGCCGGCGGGCAGCACATCAACAAGACCGACTCGGCGGTGCGCATCACCCACTTGCCGACCGGCATCGTCGTGCAGTGCCAGAACGATCGCTCGCAGCACCGCAATCGCGCCGAGGCCATGGCGATGCTCAAGTCGCGCCTGTTCGAGTTCGAATTGCGCAAGCGCCAGGCCGAGCAGGACAAACTCGAGTCGAGCAAGACCGACGTGGGCTGGGGTCATCAGATCCGCTCATACGTGCTCGATCAGTCGCGTATCAAGGATTTGCGCACCAATGTCGAGCTCAGCAACACGCGCGCCGTGCTCGACGGCGACCTGGATGACTTCATCGTTGCCAGCCTGAAGCAAGGGGTGTGACGATGCGTCGGCTGCTATGCGCACTGGCATTGGCAGGACTGGGAATTGCCAGCGTTCAGGCCGGCTCCATGAGCCTGCCGGCCGCGGCTTCCTCGTCCGGGTTTGCCGGCGGGCCGGCGCACGATGGCGGCAAGCTCGCCAGCGAGGCGTCCGGCCCGTACCTGCATGACTTGCTGAAAATGCCGATGTTCGCCGACGCTTACCGACAGCTGATCGCCAGCGCGGGTCTGCCCGGCTGGGTCAGGACCGGCGGTACGTCGACGCCGGCGCAACGGATACAGATCAACGGCAAGCCGTGGCTGCTCGCCGAGAGCTGCAAACCTCACGACTGCCCGAGCGAGCACATCCACGTTCTGTTCGAGCCTCGCTCGGATACCATGGTGGGCATGTTCGTGCGCGATCCTGGCGCCGCGCCGCAAGCCTCGAAGCATCACGAGGACAAGACTGAACTGATCTGGCTGGGTGCGCCCGACGGCCAGATGAAAAACGCGCTGCTGCACGCGCTTCGCTTTACCGAATAACTCTCCATCCCGCCCATGACCGACTCCCGCAACACACCCGCAAGCGCCCCGGAGGCGCTGGACGAAAACCAAATCATCGCCGAGCGTCGCGAGAAGCTGCAGGCGATCCGGGCTGCCGGCGTAGCCTACCCCAACGACTTTCGGCCCACCGACCATGCCGGCGATCTGCATGCGAGTTTTGGCACGGCCACCAAGGAAGACCTCGAGGCACGCCAGCACACTGTGGCGGTAGCCGGGCGCATGATGCTCAAGCGCGTCATGGGCAAAGCCAGCTTCGCCACCGTGCAGGATGCCACGGGCCAGATTCAGTTCTTCATCAGCGCCGAGGATGTCGGAGCGCAAACCCAGACGGCCTTCAAGCACTGGGACATGGGCGACATCATCGCCGCGCGCGGCGTGCTGTTCCGCACCAACAAGGGCGAGTTGTCGGTGCGCGTCAAGGAACTGCGCCTGCTGTCGAAAGCATTGCGCCCGTTGCCGGACAAATTCCACGGGCTGGCAGATCAAGAAACGCGTTATCGCCAGCGCTATGTCGAACTGATCGTATCGCCCGAGACGCGCGCGACGTTCGCCGCGCGCACCAGGGCGATCGCCTCGATCCGCAAATACATGGCCGACGCCGACTTCATGGAAGTCGAAACGCCGATGCTGCATGTGATTCCCGGCGGTGCCGCGGCCAAGCCGTTCATTACACACCACAATGCGCTCGACATGGATATGTACCTGCGCATCGCTCCGGAACTGTATCTGAAGCGACTCATCGTCGGCGGGTTCGAACGCGTGTTCGAGATCAATCGCAACTTCCGCAACGAGGGCGTCTCACCGCGCCACAATCCGGAATTCACGATGATGGAGTTCTATGCGGCCTACACCGATTACACGTGGCTGATGGATTTCACCGAAAACCTGATCCGTCAGGCTGCGGCAGACGCGCACGGCTCGGCGCGCATCGAGTACCAAGGTCGCGAACTGGATTTTTCCACGCCGTTTCACCGCCTGACAATTTGCGCTGCGATCCAGAAATACGCGCCGCACTACACCGACGCGCAATTGCAGGATGCCGCATTCCTGCGCACCGAGCTCAAGAAATTCGGCGTCGATACGCAGGCCGCCAACTTTCTCAACGCCGGGCTCGGCGCGCTCCAGTTGGCGCTGTTCGAGGAGACGGCGGAGAGCCAGTTGTGGGAGCCCACTTTCATCATCGACTATCCGGTCGAAGTGTCGCCGCTGGCGCGTGCTTCGGATCGAATCCCCGGTGTCACCGAGCGCTTCGAACTGTTCATTACGGGACGTGAAATCGCCAACGGCTTCTCCGAGCTCAACGATCCGGAAGACCAGGCCGCGCGCTTTCGCAAACAGGTCGAGCAAAAGGACGCAGGCGACGAGGAAGCGATGTTCTACGACGCCGACTATATTCGCGCGCTCGAATACGGCATGCCGCCGACAGGTGGTTGCGGCATCGGCATCGACCGCCTGGTGATGCTGCTGACCAACAGCCCCAATATTCGAGACGTGATTCTGTTCCCGCACATGCGCCGGGAAGACTGAGCCGCATCTCGGCAACTCCGTCGGGGCGGCGCACGCCGCCCTTTTTGTTTGCGCGAGCCGGTCCCGGCAGCACGGCCCGCCGGCAAGCGTCCGACGGGCGCCGCACCCACGAAACCGGCGTCGAATTTGTAACCGTTTCTGAGCGGCCATCGGGCCCGCCCCGTCGCGTTCATTGTGTAGCCCTTGTCGCTTCGCCCGTCATGGCCCTTGGCTGATACCGCGCGGCCGGCAGGCTTACAACCCGTTACAAATTGAAACCATCGGCGTTCTGCAATTCACCGACACTTACGCCAAGCCAGCCCTCCCAGTCAGGCTGGCACCAAAAGAATATGGAATACGCGTGAGAATCTATTATGGATACCAACAACTCATCAC
>JAGXBI010000398.1 GCA_018971155.1 Burkholderiales bacterium | reverse complement strand
GAAGTATGGCGTGATGCCGCCGATTCAGCTCATCTGAGCGGCGAGACCGGCCTGGGCGGCTTGGCGCGGGCATCGCCGCTGTCAACAACTCAGGAAAGAGGCCGATCAGCGGTGCAGCAGGAAGTACGGCAGTCCGATATTTGCCGCTGGCGGCACCAGCCTGGGTGGGGCCCGTACCTCGAACACTGCGTTCCTGTCGATCGCAACGAGCATCGGAATGAGGCGGAAACGGCAGCCGACGGCGATGACGGCAGCGCTCGGCAAGGGCCGTAACTTGACGGCCTCCCGCATGTTTGCCTGCTACCCGATACCACGGTAACGGGCCGTGTGGCCCGCGCGGAATCACACCAGCCCGAGCCGCCCGGCGGCATAGGCCAATTCGGTGCGATTGGACGCCGCATACCGCTTGCGCAAAAAGCGCAGGTGATAGTCGACGTTATGCGTGGTGGTGTGCAGCCGCTGAGCAATTTCCTTGTCGCTCATGCCGCTGGCCAAACACGCGAGGATGCGCTGCTGCATCGACGACAGCGATGCATCGTCTTCGCGCAGCGCAAGACGTACGCTGGTGCAGATGCTTTGGTGCAGCGCACAGGCGAGCATCAGCGCCTGGCCGAAGACCGCATCGGTCATCCATTCCCGATCGCGATGAGGCGCCGCAAAACTGATCAGCACCTGCAGCGGCGCATTGGCGATCGGCACGCGCAGCATGAACCCGCTGTGGGCCACGGCGCCATGCAGGCTCGACAGAAAATCGCGCACCCGCTGGGTGGGCAACAGGCCGCGCAAGTTCGCGCAGAGATGGTCGATATCCCACACCACCGGCATGCCGCTGTCGGCCATGGTCTGCAGACGCGGGTCGATCAGGTAGTGCCCCTGCGAGAAATAGGCGTCGTCCAGATGAGCGGGAGCCGCGCTGTCGAGAAACGTGGCGCGCGAGATCCGCTCGCCGCTGGCATGCAGCGTCACGTAGCTCAAGTGGGTGAACCCGATGATGCGCAACATGCCATGAATCAGCCGCATGCGCTCGCCAAGATCGCGCGCCGCGACCAGTTCGCCCGCGATCGACGAACAGCCGCGGGCGGGCACGGTCAACCATTCGCTCGGCGCAGGTTGAAACGGCAATTGATGAACCTGGAGGTGATCGATTTCCGGCATTTGCATGGGGGCCATGGACTGCTGAGTGCGCGGCGTTAGCAAAGTCAGGCCCGGCCAGGGCGGCATGCGGGTGTTTGCACGGGGGGTGAGGTGGGCAGATGTCACGGTGCTGTCTCCTAAAACGCCGCCCGGCGAGCTGCTGGTGCGAGCGTCGCGGGAGAGCGGTGTTGGGGCGGTTGCTGTGTTCGCGTCGACGGGTTGAACGGCGATCCGCAAATGCTCTTTCGTAGTAATTTGGTAAATTGTTGATAAATTGTAGATGATATGTCAATATAAATTTAAAGTTTTCATGAACGGGACGCCGCCAATAGCCAAAGCCGGACAGTCCCGCCGGGTATGACAAGGAGATGACATGTTCTCGATCTGCGCGTGTGCTGCCGTTGCCGGCACCGTATCCACCGATTCCGATTGCCTGCACGATTCATAACGACCACCCAATCGCCGCGCGACATCTGTCGAATGCGGATTTTTGCCGGGACCTATCCATGACAACGCTCAACTCATCTCACCTTGCGCCTGCCTCCGCCAAGCCTGCCGATCGCTGGCAATTCTGGATTGACCGGGGCGGCACGTTCACCGATATCGTGGCGCGCCGCCCGGACGGCTCGCTGGTCACGCATAAATTGCTCTCGGAAAACCCTGAGCGCTACGCCGACTCGGCGGTGCAGAGCATTCGCGAATTGCTCGGGGTGCGCCCCGGTGGCGAGATTCCGGTCGATCAGATCGAGGTGGTGCGCATCGGCACCACGGTGGCCACCAATGCGCTGCTCGAGCGCAATGGCGAGCCGACCGTGCTGGCCATCACGCGCGGCTTTGGCGACGCGCTGCGCATCGCATATCAACACCGTCCGAAATTGTTCGTGCGGCGCATCGAGCTGCCCTCGCTGCTCTATGAGCATGTGGTCGAGATCGACGAGCGCATCGATGCCCACGGCGACGTGACCCGTCCGCTGGATCTGCAGGCGGCCGAGCGCGACCTGCGCGTGGCCTACGAGCGCGGCATCCGTGCCTGCGCCGTGGTGCTGATGCACGGCTATCGCTTCACGCGCCATGAGGAGGCGGTGGCGGCGCTGGCCCGGCGCATCGGCTTCACACAAGTATCGGTGAGCCACGAAGTGAGTCCGCTGATGAAGCTGGTCTCGCGCGGCGATACCACGGTGGTCGATGCTTACCTCTCGCCGATCCTGCGCCGCTATGTCGCGCAGGTGCAGGGCCAGCTCGGCGGCGTGCGCCTGCAGTTCATGCAAAGCAGCGGCGGGCTGACCGACGCCCACAAATTCCACGGCAAGGATGCGATTCTCTCCGGCCCGGCCGGCGGCATCGTCGGCGCGGTGCAGGTCTCGAAATTGGCCGGATTCGACAAGATCATCGGCTTCGACATGGGCGGCACCTCGACCGACGTCACGCATTACGCCGGCCAGTACGAGCGCGAGTTCGTCACCGAAGTCGCCGGCGTGCGCCTGCGCGCGCCGATGATGAAAATTCATACGGTCGCCGCCGGCGGCGGCTCCATCTGCACGTTCGACGGCAGCCGCTTCCGGGTCGGACCGGAAAGCGCCGGCGCCAATCCCGGGCCGGCCTGCTACCGGCGCGGCGGCCCGCTGACGGTGACCGATTGCAACGTGATGGTCGGCAAGCTCGACGCCGCGTTCTTTCCGAAAGTATTCGGCCCGCACGGCGACATGCCGCTCGATA
>JAGXBI010000056.1 GCA_018971155.1 Burkholderiales bacterium | reverse complement strand
CGGTCGAGGCCGTCTCGCCCGCGCGCTGCCTGGCTCAGCATCTGCCGCCGGCACCGCGCGGCCGCACCATTGTGATCGGTGCCGGCAAGGGCGCGGCATCGATGGCGCAAGCCGTCGAGCAGCACTGGCAAGGCCCGCTTTCGGGTCTGGTCGTCACCCGCTACCAGCACGGCGCGCCGTGCCGTCATATCGAGGTCGTGGAGGCCGGGCATCCGGTGCCCGACGAGGCCGGCTGGCAGGCCGCCCAGCGCATGCTGGAGATGGTCCAGGGCTTGAGTGAAGACGATCTGGTGCTGTGCCTGATTTCGGGTGGCGGTTCCTCATTGCTGTCGCTGCCCGCCCCCGGCATCACGCTGGCGCAAAAACAGGCGCTCAACAAGGCGCTGCTGCGCTCGGGCGCGACCATCTTCGAAATGAATTGCGTGCGCAAGCACCTGTCGGCCATCAAGGGCGGGCGTCTGGCGCTGGCCTGTGGCCAGGCACGCGTGCATACGCTGCTGATCTCCGATATCCCCGGTGACGACCCCGCCATCATCGCTTCCGGTCCTACCCTGGCCGACGAAACGACCTGCGCGGATGCATTGGCGGTATTGGAGAAGTATCGGATCGACGTGCCCGACAATGTGCGCGATTACCTGATCTCCGGTGCCGGCGAAACGCCCAAACCGGGCGATACGCGGCTGCGCCACGCCACGCACGCGACTATCGCCACGGCCCAGGAGGCGCTGGAAGCCGCCGCGCGCCATGCACAATCTCATGGTATTACGGCGCACATCCTGTCGGATTGCCTCGAGGGCGAGGCGCGCGACGTGGCACTGGTGCATGCCGGTATCGTGCGGCAAATCCTCGCGCACGGCCAACCGTTCGAGCGACCGTGCCTGCTGCTGTCCGGCGGCGAGACCACCGTCACGGTGCGCGGCGAAGGCCGCGGCGGGCGTAACGCCGAATTCCTGTTGGCGCTGGCCGCGGCGCTCGACGACGGTCACGGTGCCAGCTTGCCTGGCGTGCATGCAATCGCCTGTGACACCGACGGCATCGACGGCACCGAGGACAACGCCGGTTGCCTGCTCGGACCCGACACTTTGACCCGCGCAGCAGCAGCCGGGCTGTCGCCCAAAAACCACTTGCAGAACAACGACGGCTACTCCTTTTTCGCCGCCTTGGATGACCTGGTGGTGACCCAGCCCACGCGGACCAACGTCAACGATTTCCGGGCCATCCTGATCGAATGATCGCCGGATCGTACCGGATCAAGACGTAACACAATGACGCAGGAGATTTTCCGATGCAAATCCGTTCCATGCTGACCCTGGAAGATGCCCGCCGGATGGCCGAGGCAGCCGCTGCCGAAGCCATTCGCCATCAGTGGCCCGTTACCATCGCCATTTGTGACGACGGCGGCCATCTGCTGTGGCTGCAGCGCCTGGACGGCGCGTCGCCGATATCGGCGGAAATTGCCGCGGGCAAAGCCCGCACCGCAGGTGTGTCGCGACGGCCAAGCAAGGCGTTCGAAGAAATGGTCAACCAGGGCCGCTACGCCGCGCTATCGATGCCGATCACCGCGCTCGAGGGTGGCGAGCCGGTGATCGTGGACGGCACCTGCATCGGCGCGGTCGGCGTCTCCGGCGTCAAGCCGGGCCAGGACGCACAGGTCGCCCAGGCCGGCGTCGCCGCGCTGCTGGTATCACAGGCCAAGGCGGCATAGGCCACGCCCCATAAGTACCCCGGGCTCAACGTTCGACGATTTCAACCCGCACGCCGGCCGGTACGACCGTGATCGTGCCGGGTTGGAATTGCACGCCGGCGAAAGTGAGCTGGTCGGGCTTGAACGTATAGATCGGATAATTTTGCAGAACCTGGCTCGCCAGCATGTTGGCTGCCATATCGATCTGCTGGCCGTAGATGGCCGTTGCTGGCCCAAAATCGGCCTGCGTGACCGCAGGGTCGCGCACGACTACCGAGCGGGTCGCTTCGTTGTAGGCAAGCCCCCCCACCAATACAAAAGTTCCATTCAACGTTTGCGGCACCATGAAAGGGCTGCTGATGACCGCATCCACTGTCAGGGCCAACCGGTTTTCGGCCGGCTGCAAAGCGATTTCTGGATGGGTCAGATCCATCGAAAACACCTGCGGCACGGCCCGGTGAAACGGGAACTTCCGGGCCACCGCGGCTTGCACCTGTGCGCGCGAGAAGGTGTAGTGATCGGGGATGAATGGAAATGTGGGTGACGCCAACACCGGCAGTGGCACCAGCGCCAACACGCTGCCGCCGAGCGCAATTTTCAGGAAGCGGCGTCGAGGCTTGGGGGGATGAATTTGCACGGAAGATAGGCGGGGCCAGTCAATGTAAAGGTTGACCGTTGCTCGCAAGCTTGGTTCGCTCAATAAGTCTCGAACAGCCCTTGCCAGCGATCGGCGGGTATATCGTGCGCCAATGCGAGCATCGCCAGCACGCGCGCCTTGTACGGATGCAGGTTGCCCGCGCTGACGAAGCCCAGCGTGTCGTCGGCGGCAGCACCGTTGCGCATCACGTGCCCGGCCCCGGTGCGCGAGGCACGCACGACTCTCACCCCTTGCCTGGCCGCCTCGGCCAGCGCCTGCTGCAGCGGGCCATATAGCGAGCCGTTGCCGGTCCCCGCCACGACCAGCCCCCGCACCCCCGCGCGCACCAGCGCCTCGACCGGGACGGTCGAAGCATTCGCATAACTGGAGAGCACTTCGACCATTGGCAGGGCGTGCCGTCCCGCCACGTCGAACTCGCTTTGCACCGTGTGAGGCCGCAGCGCACGGCGCTGCAACTCGACCCACTCGTCCTGCACCCAGCCCAGTACACCAATCTCGGGCGACTGGAACGCCTGGACCGAATAGGTGCTGGTCTTGACGACATCTCGCGCACAATGAATCTGGTGATTGACGACCACCAGGACGCCCTGCCCGGCGGCCTCCGGATGGGCAGCGACCCGTACCGCATTGAGCAGATTGAGCGGCCCGTCGGCCGATAGCGCCGTGGCGGGCCGCATGGCGGCGGTCATCACCACCGGCTTGTTGCTCTTGACCGTCAAATGAAGGAAATAGGCCGTCTCCTCCAGCGTATCGGTGCCGTGGGTGATCACGACGCCATCCACGTCCGGCTCGGCCAGCACGGCATTGATGCGTTCGGCCAAAGTCAGCCACAACCCGCACGTCATGTCTTTGCTGTCGATTTGCGCGATTTGCTCGGGCCGCACGCGTGCGACATCGGTCAAGCCCGGAACAGCAGCCAACAATGTTTCGATATTGAGCGCGCCGGCCTGATAGGTCGCGGTGCGCCCGGCGTCGGCCGCGTAGCCGGCAATCGTGCCGCCAGTGGCCAACAGGACGACCTGGGGCAAACGGGCAGCGCTGCCGTGCCCGGACATGGAAGAGGATGTTTTCATGACCGCGATTGTAGCCAATTCGCCGCATTCATCAATTTGGGGTCATCCATGAGCGGCGATTGCCGCCGATCATTGGCGCGGCCGCGCGGGTACAGGTATCGCGGCGCATGGCGACTTCTCCAATCGGGCCTGCCTCGGCCCGACTTGAGAATCGACATGAAGTTCTACTTGCATAAAACGAAATACTGTACAAAAATACAGTTGCCTGTACTTCCATACAGTAACCATGCACAAACTCACCGCCCGCCAACAACAGGTCTATGACCTGGTCCGCCAAGCCATCGAGCGCACCGGATTTCCGCCCACTCGGGCCGAAATTGCCGCGGAGCTCGGCTTCAGTTCCGCCAACGCCGCCGAAGAGCACCTGCGCGCCCTCGCACGCAAGGGCGTCATCGAACTCGCGGCGGGCACGTCGCGCGGCATTCGCGTCAAGGCGCTCGGCGATGACGACACCCCGCATCAGTTCACGCTGCCTCACATGGCGCTGATGCAATTGTCGCTCCCCCTGATTGGCCGGGTCGCCGCAGGCAGTCCCATCCTCGCGCAGGAACACATCGAAGCCCACTATCAGTGCGACCCGGCGTTGTTCGCCCGCCAACCGGATTACCTGCTGAAGGTACGCGGGCTCAGCATGCGCGATGCCGGCATTCTGGACGGCGACCTGCTTGCCGTACAGCGTGCGAGCGATGCCCGCGATGGCCAGATCGTGGTGGCCCGGCTGGGTGACGAGGTAACCGTCAAGCGCCTGAAACGACGCCCGGGCGGAGTTGAGTTGATTGCGGAAAACCCGGATTTTCAGAATATCGTCGTGACCGGGAACCCTGAAGATTTCTCGCTTGAGGGCATTGCCGTCGGCCTGATCCGCACCAGCGAATTGTAATTTGCATCGAAAATATTTTTTTCCCCGTCGCTGACGCATCGCACCGACGTGCGTCATGAAATACATCAAAAAGCATCGGCAACGGGCCCTTCACTTCACGCTTTGCAAGGATGGGATCATGGGTAAATTATTTTCTTTCATACGCGCCTCGCGCGCGCCCGCCGCCAGCACTGTCTCAGTCCGCGCGCTGCGCTCACCGCGCCCGGTTCGGGTGTATCGCGGTCCTTCGCACATTATCATGGTCGGCAATATCAACGATATCTGCCACAAGCTGGATCAATCTCTCGCCGAACGCTATTGCCATATCGAAGCGTGAACACCGCCGTGCACTTCTACCGAGCTATCGTCGCTCCGCGCCAGACACCGAACCCGGCGACGACGTGCGTCGGCTAGGATCCCAGATGCGCCAGCGGGTGGGCCCGAGCCGGCCATTCGCTCTCGAAGAATCGCTCCACTTGCATCGCGTCGACTTGGTCGAGACTAGCCGGAAGCCACCGTGGCGCATGATCCTTGTCTATAGCCAGGGCACGAATGCCCTCCAGGCCGTCGTGACCGTCGAACACGCGCTTCATCATCGACAGCTCGACTCGCAATTCGTCCGCCAGTGAGAGCGACTTCAAACGTGCGCGGCGAATTTGCTCGAGCGTCACGCACACCATCAACGGTGACCGCTTGCGCAGTTGCCCCTCGATGTGCTGCGCCCACTCGCTGAATTCGCAACGTCCCTCGCACGACAGCGATGCCAGAATCGCTGGCACGCTCTCGCGGGAAAAATGCATATCGATGGCGTCGCGCAAATCTTTCAGCGCCGTATCGCGCGGCAGCGGCGCAACATGGCCGTCAGCCAAGGCGCGCATACGTGCCACCACTGCGTTGCCGTCGCGCCACGTCTCGGTCTCCAGTAACGAGAGAAGATCCGCCGTCATGTTGCGCGGCAGATAGACGTCCGCCAGGCCGGCGTAGAGCGCATCGGCCGCTCCGATCGCCACACCGGTGGTACCCAGGTATTCACCGATGCGGCCCGGCAGTTGCGCCAGGAAATAACCGCCGCCAACGTCGGGGAACAATCCAATCTGCGTCTCCGGCATGGCCATGCGTGTCGTCTCGGTAACGATACGCAAGGCGGCGCCTTGCGAGATTCCCATGCCTCCACCCATCACGATACCGTCGAGCAATGCGATGTACGGTTTTGGATAGGTCGCGATCAGATAGTCGAGTGCGTACTCGTCGACGAAATACGGCAGCAGTGCAGCGCGCTCGCGCTGCGCCGTCTCATAGAAGTAGCGAATGTCCCCACCCGCGCAAAATCCTTTCTCGCCGGCGCCTCGCACGACTACGGCGTAAACCTCGGGATCTTCGGCCCATTGCGTGAGCGCGGCCATCAGCGCCCGGATCATGTCAGGCGACAGCGCGTTCAAGGCTTTTGGCCGGTTCAAGGTGATCAGGCCGACGTGATTGACGATCCGTGTTTCAATGAATTCGGACATGATGCAGTATCGAGGCAAGAGGTAAAGAAAAAAAGCCGGTGCGTCGCACCGGCTTTTATCGTAGCGCAAACGTGCCGGCCAAGTGCCGGCAGCGCACGCGGGCCGGAGCTCAGGTCCGCTCTTCGCGCGAGGCCGTCTTGCGCTCGTGCTCTTTCAGGAAGCGCTTGCGCAAGCGAATCGACTGCGGCGTGATTTCGACCAACTCGTCGTCGTCGATGAACTCCACCGCATATTCGAGCGACATCTGGATCGGAGGCACCAGGCGCACGGCTTCGTCCGTGCCCGAGGCACGCACGTTGGTCAGTTGCTTGCCCTTGATCGGATTGACCACCAAATCGTTGTCGCGACTGTGGATACCGATGATCAGTCCCTCGTAGAGCGCATCGCCGGGCTTGACGAACATACGGCCGCGGTCTTGCAGTTTCCACAACGCGTAGGCGACGGCGGCACCGTCGTCTTGTGAGATCAGCACGCCATTGCGGCGCTCGCCGAGGTTACCTTCGCGCACTGGCGCATAGGCGTCGAAAATGTGACTGATCAACCCCGTGCCGCGGGTCATCGACAGGAATTCTCCCTGAAAACCGATCAGGCCCCGTGCCGGAATACGATATTCCAGACGCGTGCGGCCCCGACCGTCGGACGCCATATCGATCAATTCGCCCTTGCGGCGACCCAACTCTTCCATTACCGCGCCCTGGTGGCCGTCTTCGACGTCGACCGTCAGCAATTCATAGGGCTCGTGCTTGACCCCGTCGATCTCCTTCATGACCACGCGCGGGCGCGACACGGCAAGCTCGTAGCCTTCGCGACGCATGTTCTCGACGAGAATGGTCAGGTGCAATTCGCCGCGACCGGACACTTCGAAGATGGTTTCGTCCGCCGTGTCCTTTACACGCAATGCGACGTTATGATTCAGTTCACGCATCAGGCGTTCGCGAATCTGGCGGCTGGTAATGAACTTGCCCTCACGCCCGGCCAGCGGCGACGTATTGACGCAAAAATTCATCGTCAGGGTCGGCTCGTCGACGCTGATCATCGGCAGCGCCTCGGGTTGCTCGACGGCGCAAATGGTGGCCCCGATGCCGACATCCTCGATCCCGTTGATCAGCACGATGTCGCCGGCTTCGGCGCTCTCGACCTGAACGCGCTCGAGGCCTTTGAACGACAGCACTTGGTTGATCTTTCGATTGAACACTTCACCTTCCGGGCCGAAGCGCATTGCCACCGGTTGTCCCGGGCGAATACGACCGCGCGACACGCGCCCGATGCCGATGCGGCCAACATAGGTCGAATAATCGAGCGAGGTGATCTGGAGCTGCAGCGGCGCGTCCGGATCGGCCGGGCGTACCGGCACGTGTTCCAGAATCGCCTCGAACAGCGGACGCATATCGCCCTCGCGAACGGTCGGATCGAGGCTCGCGTAGCCATTCAGTGCGGACGCATAGACCACCGGAAAATCCAGTTGATCGTCGGTCGCGCCAAGCTTGTCGAACAGATCGAACGTCTGGTTGATGACCCATTCCGGGCGCGCCCCCGGGCGATCGATCTTGTTCACCACCACGATCGGCTTGAGCCCCAGCGCCAGCGCCTTGCGGGTCACGAAGCGCGTCTGCGGCATCGGCCCTTCGACCGCATCGACCAGCAGCAGCACACTGTCGACCATCGACAGCACCCGCTCGACCTCGCCGCCGAAATCGGCGTGTCCCGGCGTGTCGACGATGTTGATATGCGTGTCGCCATATTCCACGGCGCAATTCTTGGCGAGAATCGTGATGCCGCGCTCCTTTTCGATGTCGTTCGAATCCATCACACGCTCAGCGATTTGCTGGTTCTCGCGGAAGGTGCCGGATTGGCGCAGCAGTTTGTCGACGAGCGTGGTCTTGCCGTGGTCAACGTGGGCAATGATGGCGATGTTACGTAGGGCGCGGGTCATGAAAAGAAGGAGAGAATGTTTTTGGAGCAATCGAACATTTTAGCACGGCTGGCTTGTTCGCTTATGACAAGCAGACGCGGCCCGATACGAAAACATGGCGTCGCTCGTCGGACGTTGTTGTCCGACCACAATAATTGCATAGTCAATTATTGACACGCCTTGCAAATAATTAAGCAGTCGCTATAATCATGCCTAGGCAACTATTGCACGAGCACCAAAAATGACTCAACCCGACCTTCCGGCGCCTGAACAAACACCCTACCCCGGGTACGACATGGAAGACTCCATCGGCTACCTGGTCGCGCGTGTTCGTTCGCTGTTGATGGCGCAACTGACCCAGGAAACCGCCCGGTTCGGCCTGACCAGCACCCAGGCCACCATGCTGTACAAACTGGCCACCGGGAAATGCATCACAGCCGCAGACCTCTCGCGCGAGTACTGCATCGATGCGAGTGCGGTAACGCGCTTGCTCGATCGCCTCGAAAAGCATGGTCTGCTGATCCGGGAACGCAGCCGGGAAGACCGGCGTACTGTCATTTTGAATTTGACCGCCGAGGGCCGCGCGCAGGCCATGCGCATGCCAGAGATTTTCCTCACATGTGCCGACCGGTTGCTGCGAGGTTTCACCCCGGACGAGGTTGCTCTTTTAAAGGACATGCTGCGGCGGGTGATCGCCAACAGCGAGATCGGGTAAATATTGCATTAGCAATCATTTCATGCCGAAGAATCATTCTAACGCGTTGTATTACCATCCATCGATTCAATGACTAAGGGTTTTGCTATGCAAGCAACCTATCCCAATATGCCTCGCCTGCGGACTCTTTCCATGGTGTGCATCGCCATTGCCGTGCTGGGACTGTCCGGATGTGCGAACTACATGGGAATCCATAGCGACAAGCACATTGCATCACCGAATGCCTACGCAACGGCGCGCAGTCTGCCCAATCAGGGCGGGCAATGGCCGACGACCGATTGGGCGGCTCAATTCGGCGACCCCCAACTCCAGCAATTGATTCATGAGGCGCTGGCCGGCAATCCCGATTTGCAGATGGCGCAAGCGCGTCTTGCCGCTGCTCGCTCCCAGGTCGAAGGCGCCGGGGCCGCGCTGTTGCCCAGGATCGGCGTGAGTGGAGATGTTTACCGGCAAAAGTTCACCGAGCACACGATTTATCCGCCGGGCTATGGCGGCTCCTGGTTCACTCAGGGCGACGCAATGGCGAATCTGACTTACGAGTTGGATCTGTGGGGCAAAAATCGCGCGGCCCAGGCTCAGGCCATTTCCGCGGAAAAAGCTGAAGAGGCCGCAGATCAGGAGGCACGCCTGACCGTGGCCACCGCGGTAGCGCGCGCATACAATCAGTTGGCTCAGCAGTACGCGCTGCGCGACGTGCTCATGCGAGAGTTGAAGCAACGCGAGATGCTCAGCCACCTGGCCCGCGATCGCCTGAAAGCCGGGCTGGATACGGAAGTCGAAACCAAGCAGGCGCAAGGCAACATCGCCGACGCCAAAACGCAACTGAGCCAGTTGGACGGACAAATCCTCGTAACCCGGCATCAGTTGGGCGCGCTGCTGGGCAAAGGCCCCGATCGCGGCCTGCAGATCGCCAGACCGAGGCTCGCGACGATCGCCTCGCCCCGCATCCCGGACAATCTGCCGCTGAACCTGCTGGGGCGCCGGCCGGATATCGTAGCCGCGCGCTGGCAAGTGGAAGCCGCGCTCAAGGGCGTGGATGTTGCCAAGGCGCGCTTCTACCCGGACATCAACCTGATGGCGACGATCGGCTTCAGTTCGTTCGGCCTGGGACAATTGTTCACCGCAGCCAGCCAACAAATACAGGCCGGCCCCGCGATCAGTCTGCCGATCTTCGACGGCGGCCGTCTGCGCGCCAACCTGAAGGGCGAGTATGCGCGTTATGAAGAAGCGGTCGCCTCGTACGACAAGACGTTGAACGACGCGTTGACCGACTTCGCCGACCGCCTGAGCAACATTCACTCGACCGACCAGCAATTGGTGACTCAGGCGCAAGCCTACGACGCAGCCAAAAGCGCCTATGACCTGGCTGTGAGCCGCTACAAGGCCGGGCTGGCGCCGCAACTGGTCGTGCTCAACGCCGAATCGTTCCTGCTGGCACAAGAACAATTGCGCGCCAATCTGGTCGCTACTCGCCGTGACCAGCAGATGGCATTGATCAAGGCCATGGGTGGCGGGTTCGATGCTCAGGCAGCCGGCCTGGCTCAATCATCGAGCAGTGTGGCGCAAGCTGCCCCACCCGCTCCGGCAATTCATTGAAGCGGCACGTTGCCCAACGAATTTAAAAAATTGAAAGATCTCAACGGAGCAGATTATGAGTGACAACCAACAGGGCGCTGCCGCCCAACCCGCACCTGCCGCGGCGAACGGCAATAACGGCAAGCGCAAGCGCATGATGCTGATGCTGAGCGCCGTGATCATCGTGGCAGCCATCGGCTATGGGCTCTACTGGGGTTTATATGCGCGCTACTATGAAAGCACCGACGACGCCTATGTATCAGGCAACGTGGTACAAATCACGCCGCAAGTAGGTGGCACGGTGACTGGCGTCAACGCCGACGACACACAAATGGTGCAGGCAGGCCAGACACTCGTGCAGCTCGACCAGGCCGATGCACGGGTTGCGCTGCTGCAGGCCGAGGCCAATCTGGCGCAAACGGTGCGCCAGGTGCGCACGATGTATGTCGATAACCAAGCGCTGGCCGCGACCGTCGCCATGCGCGAAGCCGACCTGGCCAAGGCCCGTGCCGACCTGCACCGCCGTGAAATCGCCATGCCCAGCGGCGCGGTCTCGCGCGAGGAACTGGGACACGCGCAAGATGCCGTCAAGACGGCCGAAGCCGCGCTGGCGGTGGCTCGCAGCCAGCTCCAGTCGAACCATGCGCTAACCGACAAGACCACCGTTGCCACCCATCCGCAAGTACGGCAAGCCGCCGACAAGCTGCGTGCGGTGTATCTGGACTACGCGCGCGCGTCGATTCCCGCGCCAGTCTCCGGTTATGTTGCCAAACGCGCCGTCCAGGTCGGTCAGCGCGTGGCGCCGGGCACGCCGTTGATGGCGATCGTTCCGCTCAATGAAGTCTGGGTCGATGCGAACTTCAAGGAAGTGCAGATCGCGCACATGCGGGTTGGACAACCCGTGGAAATGACGGCGGACGTCTATGGCTCGAGCGTCAAATTCCACGGCACGGTCGCCGGATTCTCGGCCGGTACCGGCAGCGCTTTCTCGTTGTTGCCGGCGCAAAACGCCACCGGCAACTGGATCAAGGTAGTGCAGCGTCTGCCTGTGCGCATTGCGCTGGATCCGAAGGAACTTGCCAAGCATCCGCTGCGCATCGGCCTGTCGATGCAAGTCGAAGTCGACGTGCACAACACCAAAGGCAAGACGCTCGGCAACGCACCAGCCATGCCGACCTACCAGACCGACGTGTTCGAGAAGATCGGACACCAGGCCGACGCCATCGTGGCCCGCATCATCGAGGACAACATGGGCGCACATGCCGGCGCCGATGAATCCTCGGACAAACCGGCCAAGGCGAAACTTCTGTAACCGCACGCCAGGTTATGACATCTCACGCCCAACCCGCGCCGCTGCGCGGCGGCCAACTCGTACTCGGGACCGTCGCGCTGTCGCTGGCGACGTTCATGAACGTGCTCGACACGTCGATCGCCAATGTGTCGATCCCGGCGATTTCCGGTGATCTTGGCGTGTCCGCAAGCCAGGGCACCTGGGTCATTACGTCATTCGCCGTGGCCAACGCGATCTCGGTACCGCTAACGGGATGGCTGACCGAGCGCTTCGGCCAGGTCCGCCTGTTCATCTCGTCGATACTTTTGTTCGTGATCTCGTCATGGCTGTGCGGCATGGCGCCTACCCTCGGTTTTCTGCTGGCCGCTCGCGTGCTTCAGGGCGCGGTGGCCGGCCCGATGATTCCGCTGTCGCAGTCGTTGCTGTTGTCGAGCTACCCGCAGCAGAAAAGTGCAATGGCCTTGTCCATGTGGGGCATGACGACGTTGGTCGCGCCAGTGCTCGGTCCCATCCTGGGCGGCTGGATTTCCGATAATTACCAGTGGCCGTGGATTTTCTATATCAATATTCCGATCGGCATTCTCGCGGCGTCGGTAACCTGGTCGATCTATCGCACCCGCGAATCGCAGATTCAGCACAAGCCCATCGACAAGGTCGGCTTGACGCTGCTGGTGCTGTGGGTCGGGTCGCTGCAGATCATGCTCGATAAAGGCAAGGAGCTCGACTGGTTCAACTCGACGACGATCGTGGCGCTGGCTCTGGTCGCCATCGTTTCGTTCGCCTTTTTTATCGTGTGGGAAATTACCGAGAAATATCCGGTCGTTGATCTTACGTTGTTCAGGGGGATCAATTTCACCGGAGGCGTGGTCGCCATTTCCGTCGGCTACGGTCTGTTTTTCGGCAACCTGGTGATCCTGCCGCAATGGCTGCAGATCTATCTGGGCTATACCGCGACTCAGGCGGGTCTGATCCTGGCCCCGGTGGGACTGTTCGCCATACTGCTCTCGCCAGTCATCGGCAAGACCTTGCCCAAGGTCGATGCGCGATGGCTCGTCACCGCGTCGTTCGCGCTCTTTGCGCTGGTGTTCTACATGCGCTCGGAATTCAATACGCAGGTGGACGTTCACACGTTACTGATCCCAACGTTTCTGCAGGGCATCCCGATGTCGATGTTCTTCATTCCGCTGACTGCCATCATCCTGTCGGGTTTGCCGGCACGACGTATCCCGGCAGCGGCGGGCTTGTCGAATTTCGTGCGGATTCTATGCGGCGGCGTCGGCACCTCGATTACCGCGACCTTATGGGATAACCGGATATCGCTGCACCATGCGCAATTGACGGAAAGCGCGAACGTCTACAATCCGATTTTCGATCACGCCGTCAACGGACTGACCACGTTGGGTTTAAATCACCAGCAGGCGTACGGCATGATCGACGGGCTGATCACCAATCAGTCGGCGATGTTGGGCGCCAACGATATTTTCTGGATCTCGGCGGTGCTATTCATCTTGATGATCGGCCTGGTGTGGTTCACACGCCCCATCAGAAGTTCTGGCGGCGCCGACGTGGCAGCAGGAGCCCATTGAGGAAAAAAACCCGCAATCTTTTGTCGATTGCGGGTTTTTCAGTTTTGCGCGACAAGCCGGCGAGGCACCAGCAAGCCATCCGCGCTGCGTGTGGCAACACCGAGAAGCGCCGGCCTTCGCTCGGGGTCGAGGCGGCCATAGACCCTTATCAACGTCTCAGCCGAGCCAGCGGTCTGTGAAAGCGACGGCTCTGCAGTGTCGTCCAGCCTCAGCCGCTGCCCGTGGCAAAAGCGACGTGCCAGATCGTCGGAAAGCGTCAAGCTCGGCAACGCCTGGAGCAACGCATCGAGCGGAGCCAATCGCTCTGCACGCCGCCCTTCTTCCAACGCTTCCAGGTCTTCGAGCGTGACCGCGCCATCCAGGCTCAGCGCGCCGACACCAATGCGGCGCAGCCCTGTCAAATGGGCGCCGCACCCTAACGCCTCGCCAATATCCTCAGCCAGGGTACGCACGTAGGTACCCTTGCTGCAACGCACACGCAAGGCCAGCATTGGCGTGTCAGGAAGTTGACTATCGATCAATTCGAGTTGATGAATCGTCACGCGCCGCGACTCGCGCGCGAGCACTTGTCCGGCTCGCGCATACTCGTAGAGGGGCTTGCCATCGCGCTTGAGTGCCGAGTACATCGGCGGAACCTGATCGATTGCACCGGTAAACCGGGGCAAGATCGCTTCGACGTCGGCCGATCCGACGTTCACTTGGCGCTCGGACAGCACTTCGCCCTCGGCGTCGCCAGTCGTCGTGCGCACCCCCAGTTTCACGCTGGCAAGATACGTCTTGTCGGCATCGAGCAGATCCTGAGCGAACTTGGTGGCTTCGCCGAAGCACAGGGGCAAAAGCCCGGTAGCCAGCGGATCGAGGGTGCCGGTGTGCCCGGCCTTTTGGGCATTGAGAAGCCGTTTGGCGCGCATCAGCGCATCGTTCGACGACAGCCCCAGCGGCTTGTCGAGCAGCAATACGCCGTTCAAAGGCAATCTGGGCGGACGTCTACGTTCGGCGTTTGATTTGAGTTCAGGCATGTCGGCAAAAAAGAGCGGTCGAACACTGACCGCCCGCACGGCTCATTGATCGTCTTTGGCCCGATCGGCGTTGGCGACATCGATCAGCCTGGACATCTCGATGGCTTGCTCGATGGATTTGTCATGCACGAAATGCAGCGTCGGCACGGTATGAATATGCAGCATTTTGAACAGCAGACTGCGGAGGAATCCGGCCGCCTCGTTGAGTGCGACACGAGTTTTTTCCGGATCCCCGGTAAGCGTAGTGAAATAGATCTTGGCGTGAGCGTAATCAGGCGTCAGTGCGACGCTCTGAATCGTGACCATCCCGATCCGGGGGTCTTTGATCTCGCGCATGATGATCGCCGAAAGATCCCGCTGGATCTGGTCGGCGATACGTAAATTACGGTCTGGCGTACTGCGTTTTTTCGGCATCGAACTCTCAAGCGCGTAGGCCGCGAGGACTCGGCGACATGCCGGGCTCAGCCCGGCATCGCGTCGTGTCACAGGGTACGGGCTACCTCCGTGATTTCGAAAACTTCAAACTGGTCGCCTTCCTGGATGTCATTGAAGTTCTTCACCGACATCCCGCACTCGAAGCCCGCCTTGACTTCCTTGACGTCGTCCTTGAAACGCTTGAGCGAATCCAGTTCGCCAGTATGGATGACCACGTTGTCGCGCAGCACACGGAC
>JAGXBI010000055.1 GCA_018971155.1 Burkholderiales bacterium | reverse complement strand
CAATTGCGTGAGCGCGGCCAGCCGGGCCTGGCTGGCCGCGATCGCCTGCCCGCCCCAGTACAGATCCAGCGCCAGCAGGCGCGCTTTCTGCGCGACCTGCCACTCCTGCCACAGCAGTTGCGCGTTGACCTGGGCCGCGTGCGCGCGCGCCGAGGCCACGCGGTTGTGATAGGTCACCAGCGAGGCAATGTCCTGGCTCAGCGAGGCGCTGAGCGCGCCGGTGGTGCCGGGCCCGCCCAGCAGCGCCGCGTAGCCCAGGCCCACCGACGGGTTGGGCAGCAGCGCGCTTTGGATCACCCCGGCGCGCGCCAGCTCGGACTGGCCGCGCTCGGCGCGCAGGGCCGGATCGTTGAGGATCGCCAGCACGCCGATCTGGTCCACGCTCAGCGCCCGGCTCACGTCGATGCTCATGCCCGGCCGCCCCGCGCCCGCCGGCACCGTGTGCCTCACCTGCGTGATGCTGGCCCCAAGATCCGCCCGCGTGGCCAGCGGCAGCGGGTGGTAGGTCGCGCAGCTGCTCAGGGCACAGCAGGCGAGGCCGCTCAACAGGGTCCGCCGGTAGGCACGGCAGACCCGCCAATTGGGTGCTTTCATGTTCGTCCCCGCGCTGAAGTGGCGGGCACGACGATATTCTTCGTCAGCATGGTTAGCGAATCAAAAGAGTCAAGGAGGCCAGGCGCCGCCACCGGCACCTGGCAAATCGCTGCGTGAGGATGCCGACCGGCGCTATGGATGCGCCGGCGAGCGACGCTCTATGGCGTGTTTTGCGCGTACACGCCGACCTTGTTGCTGGCGTTCAGATAGACGAACAGGCGGTGTTGCTTGGTGTCGACCGCGAGCGTATGCATATTCTTTTCTGTCGCGATATGGTCGACCACTTGATTGGTGTCCAGGTCGACGACTTCGATGTTGCCCGTCTTGTCGCCAATGAAGGCGCGTCGCTTGGCGATATCGACCGCGGTTTGATCGACCGGTCCCGCCACCGGGATGGTCGTCACCAATTTGCCGGTCGTGGCATCGATGACCAGCATCTTCTTGTCACCCGTGCCGAAGATCAGGTGCTTGGTCTTGGTGTCGTAGATGCCGCCCTTGGCGGTACTCTTGACGCCGAAATTCCACACCGCGACGATCTTGTTGGTGTTGGGATTGATGACGTCGATGTCGCTGCCCACCGGCTGATAGAGCCGATCCAGCGAGCGGACGTAAAGCGCCACGTCAGGGCCGTCCTTGGAGTCCTCGGGCTTGAGCTTGAAAACGGTCAGGCGCTTGAACGGCGCCTTGCCTTCGAACACCGCTTCCGAGTTGGTGTCGTCGTTGGCCACGAACACCTTGCCGGTACGCGTGTCGACGTTGACGCCATCGGGTCCCTTGCCGCCGCTGTCGACGTCGGCCACTTTTTTGTAGGTGCGCTTGTTGATGACGACCAATTTATTCGGCTTGGCGTCGGCGATGAATGCGTATTTATGATTGATGTCGATGCCGTTGCCCACGGCGACATCAGGGATGGTGGCCTTGACGTCGAGTTTATTGGCATCGATCACCACGACGTTGTGATCGGGCGCCTGCGACAGCCAGACGGTTTCGGTTTGCGGGTCGTATGCGACCCAATCGCCGTGGCCTCCCTTCGCGCCGGGCAGATTGATGGTCTTGACCAGATGGTATTGCGAAGCGGCATACACGGGGGTGGCGAAAAGGCCGATCATTGCGGCGCTCAATGCCACGGCTTGCAGTTTGAAAGATGACGTCATGATGTCTCCAATCGATTTTAGTCTTCAAGCGACTTGGTTGGTCTTTGGGTGCAACACTGACTCGGTAATGCTTAGAACTTGTGACTGATGCCTGCCATGATCGCGACCTGGTTCGGCGTGCTCGAGCTCGCGGTCATGTCGGCCACCGCGCCGCCGGCCGGCACGATCGTCGAGCCGTCGGCGCTGAACGTGGTGCCGCTGGCGTGGGTGAAGGCTGCGGTGGCATACAGCGCCGTGCGCTGCGAGAAGCTGTACTCCGAAGTGGCGGCTATGGAGTTGTAGGTGGCCGAGGAGGCTCCGCTGGACTTGGTAAATGTGTAGCCAATAGCGACCAGTTCGGCCGGGGTGACCTGATAACCGAGTGACGCGGCGCCGGTATTGAAGGTTTCGGTGCGGTTGAACGCCGCGAAAAGCTGGTAGGGCTTGTACTGCGCATTGCTGTAGCGCACGTTCGCAGTGAATGGGCCGACCACGTATTGCCCGCCCAACTGCACGATTTGCCGCGAGCCGACCATGGGGATGGCGCCATACAGCGGCGTGACGGAATTGTTCTGGGTCAACTCGGTGGTTCCCGCGCCGCCCACGCCGTCGTTCTTGGTGAACAGATAGCCTGCGGCGAGACTCAATCCGCCGTGCGTGTACAGGGCGGCCGCCGAGTAGGTTTGGCCGGACGAAAGATTGCCCGCGACGCCACCCAGGGCGTACAGTACTTCGTACTGCAGTCCGGCATAGACCGGGCTCAGATACTTGATCGCGTTATTGACGCGGAACGTAAAGTCGTTGTTATCCGCGTCGCCCGGCGTCGCGAAGGCCGGACCATATTCACCGTCGGCGGTAATGCCCTGAATCAGGTCGACCGTCGGGTCGTACTGCCGTCCGATCGTGACGGTACCCCAGGAGTCGCCCGTCAGGCCGACGAATGCCTGGCGACCGAACTCGAGTCCTCCCTGGCCGAGCTGGCCCGTATTCAGATTGAAGCCGTTTTCGAGATCGAAAATCGCTTTGAGGCCGCTGCCCAGGTCTTCGGTACCTTTCATGCCCCACTTGTTGGCGGTGAAGTTCGGACCTTGCAACTGGAGGATGGAACTGCCTCCGGAGTTGTTGAAGTAAGTCAGCGAATCGTCGATCGCACCGTAAAGGGTAACGCTGCTCTGCGCATGCGCGTATGAAGCGGCGCCCAAAAAAGCGACAGCAAGAACGGGGGATATCTTTATTTTCATGACGTCTCCTAATCGGTTTGTAATATTGATTGCATGCAAGACCGGTACGGCGATAGGCATCTCCAGAAGCGTCGAATGACGCGGTTCATTCGTTAAGTAATGCAGAATATAATATCTGATATATCAAAACTGTCAAAAAAATTTTCAAGAAAATCATCAACTTGCGTCAAAATTTCTATTTTGTGACATGGCATGAAAATAAGGCATCAATAACTCAGGGTTAACTTTGATTTTTCCCATGAGTATTGACGTTGAATGCCGGCGATTAATGAAAAATGCAGCATTAAATAATATTTAATTATGTATGTGGTATATTCATTCGATGATTATTTAACATTTCGCTGGGGGCAATCGGCTTTGGCCGTCGCAGGTCCCTTTTCACGCATCGCTGGCCGACGCGGCCATCCCGAACGACCGGCCCGGCCGTCGGCGGTGGCCCCGATTCCGATGACGCCGTCGATCACAAAACTTTCATTAAGCCGTGATTTACTGCGGTTCTTCCTTTATTTTCATTTTTCGGCAATTCGGCATGCTTAATAAATTTCCACTGTCGAATACGCCGCCGTCGCGCCGCGTGGCAAGGTGCCGGTATCTGCGCGACTGAACTTCGGATGTCGTTTTCTATCTGATTAACGCCCCTGCGACGCAATGTCGCAGGGGCGTTGTGCCCGTGCAATCGCGCGCATTGCCGCAACGGCGGACAATGCTTGTCTCACCCACGAGGGAGAACCGTCGTTTATGGACATCCGCACCATTCGCGAGCATGCTTTCGCGATGCCGTTCACCAGTCCGGCTTTTCCGGTCGGGCCCTATCGTTTCATCGACCGGGAGTTTTTCATCGTTACTTACCGCACCGATCCGGAAAAGCTGCGCGCCGTGGTGCCCGAGCCGTTGGAGATTGGCGAGCCGCTGGTGCATTACGAGTTCATCCGGATGCCCGACTCGACGGGCTTCGGCGATTACACCGAGAGCGGGCAGGTGATTCCGGTGACCCTGGACGGCGTGGCCGGCAGCTATACGCATGCGATGTATTTGAACGATCATCCACCGATCGCCGGCGGGCGAGAGCTTTGGGGATTTCCGAAGAAGCTGGCGCGTCCCGAATTGAAAGTGGAGATCGATACGCTGGTCGGCGAGCTCGATTATGGGCCGGTGCGGGTGGCCACCGCTACAATGGGCTACAAGCACAGGACGCTGGATGCCTCGGACGTAGCGCGGGGCTTGATCGACACGCCGAACTTCCTGTTGAAGATCATTCCGCACGTCGACGGCACTGCGCGAATTTGCGAACTGGTGCGCTATTACTTGCAGGACGTCACGGTCAAAGGCGCGTGGACCGGGCCTGCGGCATTGTCGCTGTTCCCGCATGCGCTGGCGCCGGTGGCGGATTTGCCGGTCCTCGAGGTGGTCGGGGCCAAGCATCTGGTGGCCGACCTGACCTTGGGACTGGGGGAAGTCGTTTTCGATTATTTGGCCTGATAGGAGAAGAATTATGTCCATGCAGTTGAACGGAAAGGTCGCACTGATCACTGGCGCCGCGAGCGGGATCGGCAAGGAAATCGCGCTGGTGTACGCCAAGGCCGGCGCGGCGGTCGCCATTGCCGACATCAATCTGGCAGCCGCGCAAAAGGCGGCCGACGAAATCAAGGCCGCCGGCGGCAAGGCCCTGGGCGTAGCGATGGATGTCACCAACGAGGACGCCGTCAATGCCGGCACCAAGGCGGTCGTCGACGAGTTCGGCCAACTGGATATCCTGATTTCCAACGCCGGCATCCAGATCGTCAATCCGATCGTCAATTACAGCTTTGCCGACTGGAAGAAAATGCTGGCGATTCATCTGGACGGCGCATTCCTGACGACCAAGGCCGCGCTGCCTTATATGTACAAGGACGACCGCGGCGGCACGGTGATCTATACCGGCTCGGTGCATTCGCATGAAGCCTCGCCGCTGAAGTCGGCCTACGTCACGGCCAAGCACGGCCTGCTCGGATTGGCCCGCGTACTGGCCAAGGAGGGTGCCGCGCACAATGTCCGTTCGCATGTGATCTGCCCAGGGTTCGTGCGCACCCCGCTGGTCGACAAGCAGATTCCCGAACAGGCCAAGGAACTGGGTATCAGCGAGGAAGAGGTCATCAAGAAGGTGATGCTCGGCGGCACCGTCGACGGCGTATTCACGACCGTCGACGATGTGGCTCAAACGGCGCTTTTCCTGGCTGCATTCCCGTCCGCGGCTCTCACCGGACAGTCGTTCGTCGTCAGTCACGGTTGGTTCATGCAGTAAAGGAGGGGGTATGGCGGCACGCAAGCTTCACAGCAACGGCAACGGCACCGGCGGCGCAGGCGCCGAGGCATATCATTCCAGCCCGCGTCTGCCGGTCGATCATCGCTATCAGGTCGTTGCGCTGGTGTTGCAGGGCGGTGGAGCGCTTGGCTCGTATCAGGCTGGCGTGTATGAGGGCCTGGCCGAGGCCGACGTCCACCCGAACTGGGTGGCCGGCATTTCCATCGGGGCCCTCAATACCGCGATCATTGCGGGCAACCCTCCCGACAAGCGTGTCCAACGGCTGAAGGAGTTCTGGCAGACCATCTGCCAGCCGCCGTACCTCCCGCCCAGCCCCTGGAGCAACCTGCAGACCACGCAGCATTGGCCGGAGGCCTGGCTGACACTGCTCAACGGCTTCGAGGCCTGGCGGGCACTCACCGAGGGACAGAAGGGATTCTTCGTGCCTCGCAATCCCGCGACGGCCGTGGGGCCCTCGACGCCGGACAAGGTGAGCTTTTACGACACGACGCCGCTAAAGAGTACGCTCGAAGCGCTGGTCGACTTCGACCGGCTCAACGACGTGCGGCAGATGCGTGTGTCGGTGGGCGCGGTCAATGTGCGCACCGGCAATTTCGTGTATTTCGACAACACCAAGGAGCGTTTGCGCGCCGAGCACTTCATGGCCTCGGGGGCGCTGCCGCCGGGCTTTCCGGCCGTCGAGATCGACGGCGAATACTATTGGGATGGCGGTATCGTGTCGAACACGCCGCTGCAGCAGGTGCTGACGGCCGAGCCGCGCAAGAACGCCCTGATTTTCCAGGTCGACCTGTGGAGCGCCCGGGGAGCGCTGCCGACCGACTTGCCGTCGGTGGCGCTGCGCCAAAAGGATATCCAGTTCTCCAGCCGCACGCGCACGATCACCGAATTCATGTCGGGCATGCAGGAATATCGCCATCTGCTGCGCGAGCTCATGGAACTGGTGCCGGAAGCCGAACGCAAGAACAACCCCTGGTACCAGCGTGCCGCGGAAGCCTCGTGCGATCGGTTGTTCAACGTGATCCACCTGATCTATCAGGGCAAGGGCTGCGAGGGCGACTGCAAGGATTACCAATTCGGCGCGCTGACCATGCGCGATCACTGGCGCAGCGGGCTCGCCGATATCCAGCGCAGCCTGCAGCGTCCGGGCTGGCTGGATATGCCCGGCGCGGATCAGCCGCTCGTCACGCACGATATTCACCGCACATAGCGGCAAGCGCCCCGGCCGCAGGTTGGCCGGGGCCGGCCCGCTGCGGCCCCCCCAAGACCGTATGCCTCGCCGGCCCCTCGGGCCGGTCTCGTTTTGTTTTTTCCGGAGTTTTCACAGGTGTCGGTTTCACGAGTGATGTTTCCGTTGTCGCTGGTGCTGTTCGAGTTTGCCGTTTATGTTTCGAACGACATGATCATGCCGGGGATGCCCAATGTCCTGCGGGAGTTTGGCGCGGCGCCCGAAATGACGTCGCTGGCGCTGACCGCCGCGATGCTGGGCAACGCCAGCCTGCAATGGTTGTTGGGGCCGCTGTCCGACCGCTACGGGCGGCGCCCGGTATTGTTGGCCGGGTTGGTCCTTTTCGTGGCGGCCTGTCTGGCGATGTGGCCCGTGCAGTCGATCGCGCAATTCATCGGGCTGCGCTTCATCCAGGGCATGGGCTGCTGTTTCGTACTGACCGTGGGCTATCCGACGGTGCAGGAAGCCTTCGACGAGAAGACGGCAGTGCGCATCGTTGCACTGATGGCCAATGTGTCGTTGCTCTCGCCGCTGTTCGGGCCGCTGGCCGGCGCCGCCGTCGTGACCTGGTGGCCGTGGCGCGTGGTGTTCCTGTTGATCGCCGCGATTGGCGTGATCGCTTTCGTCGGCCTGTACCGCAGCATGCCCGAGCTGGGTCGCGCGGCGCCCGGCGAGCTGACGCCGCGCGGGTTGTGGCGGGCCTATCGGGTGCCGCTGGCGAGCCGGCGTTTCTGGACCGGCGCGATGATGACAGGGCTTGCGGTCACGCCGTTGCTGACCTGGATCGCGGTCGGCCCGATCGTGCTGATCGAGCGGGCGGGATTAAGCCAGATCGACTATGGCGTGCTGCAACTGCCGGTGTTTGCCGCGTTGATCGCCGGCAACGTGATTCTCGCGCGGCAGGTGGGGCGCTGGAGCTACGCGAGGCTGATGTGGAGCGGCATTGCCTGCATGCTGTGCGGCGCGGCGGTGTCCTGCGTGGGCGTCGCCCTGGTAGCCAGCGGCTACCTGGCACTGATGGCCGGCACCGCATTCTGCGCGCTCGGCATGGGGCTCTTCTATGGTGTCGTGTATCGGCAGACGCTGTTTGCCGTGGATGGCGCCAATCGCGCTACGGTGGCCGGCATGCTCAGCATGATCATGATCATCGTATCGGTCGGCGCGATCGAGCTCGCCAAATCCGCCTATCTGGCTTTCGGCGCGCAGGCGCTGAGTGTATCGGCGTTGCTGGCGGTGCTGTGCCTGAGCGGCGCCGCGCTGAGTTTCAAATCATCCGACGAGAGCCAGGCTTTCGCCGTCAAGGCGGGTGGCTGAACGCCGCGCGAGTGTCAAAAAAAACGGACGTGATGCGATGTCACGTCCGTTTTTTTGTGGGCCGAGACCGGCCTGGGTCAAACGTCAGGCGCCGGCCGCGGTCGGATCGCCCATGCCGCCCACCACGGTGTTGAAGCCGCCGTCGACGTAAGTGATTTCACCGGTCACGCCGCCGGCCAGATCCGACAGCAGGAAGGCCGAGACGTTGCCGACGTCCTCGATGGTGACGTTGCGGCGCAGCGGAGCGTTTTGTTCGACGAAATCGAGAATCTTGCCGAAGCTCTTGATGCCGCTCGCGGCCAGCGTTTTGATCGGGCCTGCCGACACGCCGTTGACGCGGATGCCGCGCGGGCCGAGCGAGGTGGCCAGATAGCGGACGCTGGCTTCGAGCGACGCCTTGGCCAACCCCATGGTGTTGTAGTTGGGGATGGCGCGTTCGGCCCCGAGATAGGTCAGCGTGAGCAACGCGGCGCGCTCCGAGAGCAGCGGCAACGCGGCCTTGGCCAGGGCCGGGAAGCTGTAGGCGGAAATGTCGTGGGCGATGCGAAACGCCTCGCGCGAGAAGCCGTCGAGAAAATCGCCCGAAATCGCCTCGCGGGGCGCGAAGCCGATCGAGTGCACCAGTCCGTCGAGCTTGTCCCAGCGCTTGCCCAGCTGTTCGAACAGCGTCGCGATCTGTTCGTCGCTCGAAACGTCGCATTCGAACACCAGGTCGCTGCCGAATTCCTGGGCAAAAGCGTCGATGCGTTCCTTGAAGCGCTCGCCCACATAGGTAAATGCCAGTTCGGCGCCCTCGCGCTTGCATGCCTGGGCAATGCCGTAGGCGATCGAACGGTTGGACAGCAATCCGGTGATGAGAATGCGTTTGCCGGCTAGAAAGGTCATGGGAACTCCGGAATAAATATCTGCGCAAGCTGGATGGCGCGCATTGTCTCACAAGACGCCGGAAAACAACGAGTCTGGCGATTCGGCGGCGCAGGTGCTTTTCGGTACAATGCTCGCACGTTCCGTCTGGCGGGATCAGGACTTTACCTCGATACCCGCGCCCCCCGAGACCAGGAGACGCATGAAGGCAGGCATTGCATTTCGGAGTCTAGCTTCGCTGGCGGCTTTCGTCATCTGCATGCCGGCCGCGCACGCGAAGTACGCCATTGCCCAGTACGGCGAACCCAAATATCCGCCCGGTTTCACGCATTTCGACTACGTCAATCCCAACGCGCCCAGGCGCGGCACGCTGGTGCTTGCCAATCCGGATCGCCGTACCAGCTTCGACAAGTTCAATCCGTTCACGTTGCGCGGCACCGCCGCCCCCGGGATCGCCTCGCTGATGTTCGAGACGCTGACCATCGGCAGCGCCGACGAGATCTCGTCGGCCTACGGCTTGCTGGCGGACGACATCGCCGTGGCGCCGGACGGCCTGTCGGTGACGTTTCACATCAACCCGAAGGCACGCTTTTCCAATGGCGACCCGGTCACCGCCAGCGACGTGAAATACTCGTTCGATACGTTGATGAGCCCGCAGGCTTCGCCGGGCTTCCGTTCCTATTGGGCCGACGTCTCCCGCGCGGTGGTGCTCGGCCCATTGACCGTGCGCTTCGATTTCACAAAAAAGAACAGCGAGCTGCCCCTGATCATCGGGCAGTTGCCGGTGTTCTCGCCGAAGTGGGGCATGGGGCCCGACGGCAAGCGCAAGCCTTTCGACCAATTGGCGTTCGATACGCCGATCGGCAGCGGGCCATACCTGATCGAGCATTATGATCCTGGCCGCCGCATCACTTTCAAGCGCAATCCGGCTTATTGGGGCAACGACTTGCCGGTGCGGCGCGGCACCTTCAATTTCAAGCGCATCGTCTACAAACTGTACAGTGACGATACCGCGCGGCTCGAAGCGTTCAAGGCGGGCGATTTCGACGCCATCGTCGAGTACCGTGCGCGCAATTGGGCGCGCAGCTACGTCGGCAAGAAGTTTCGCGACGGCGAGCTGATCAAGCGAGAATTCCCGCACCACAACGCGGCTGGCATGCAGGGCTTCATCATGAACCTGCGCCGACCGTTGTTTCAGGACGTGCGGGTGCGCCATGCGCTCGATCTGGCGCTCGATTTCCAGTGGCTCAACCGCGAGCTTTTTTACAACCAATATCATCGGATCGACAGCTATTTCGCCAACAGCGATCTGGCCGCCACCGGCATGCCGAGCCCGGCCGAGCTGGCACTGCTCGAACCGCTGCGCAAAGAGCTCGATCCGTCGGTGTTCGGCCCCATGACGGTGCAGCCGGTGACCACGCCGCCGCACAGCCTGCGCGGCAACCTGCTGAAGGCGCGCGCGTTGCTCGCGCAGGCCGGGTGGGTCTACCGCGACGGCGCACTGCGCAACGCCCGCGGCGAGCCATTCACTTTCGAGATGCTCGAGGACAACGGCGGCGCGCTGGGCCCGGTGATTGCGGTCTACGTGCGCAACCTGGCCAAGCTGGGCATCACGGTGATCCAGCGCACGACCGATTTCGTGCTGTACCAGAAGCGCCTGGAGGATTTCGATTTCGACATGACGACCATGCGGTATGCCGATTCTCAAAACCCGGGCAACGAGCTGTTCGACCGTTTCGGCAGCAAGGCGGCCGACGTCAAGGGCTCGGACAATCTGATGGGGCTCAAGTCGCCGGCAGTCGATGCGCTGATTGGCGATCTGGTGCGGGCGCGCACCCGCGAGGCGCTGCTGACCAGCGCGCACGCGCTCGATCGCGTGTTGATGCATGGCTATTACGCGGTGCCGCACTGGTACAGCGCGACGCATCGCATCGCGTATCGCAGCACGCTTGCCCATCCGGCCGTGCTGCCCAAGTACTATACGGCAGAGGGCTGGGTGGTGAGCACGTGGTGGGACAAGGCGAAATGAGCGAGGCAAAAGCATGTGGCCATATATTCTGAAACGCGTCCTGATGATGATTCCGACATTGCTGGGCGTGCTCACGCTGACCTTCGTCGTGATTCAGTTCGTGCCCGGCGGCCCCGTCGAGCAACTGATGTTGCAGCTCAAGGGGCGCGGTGGCGGCGGCGTCGGCGGGCAGGGCATGGAGGCCAGCGGTGCCGGCAGCGAATACCGCGGGCGGCGCGGCGTCGATCCGCAGCAGATTGCCCAAATCAAGGCGCTGTACGGATTCGACAAGCCACCGCTGCAGCGCTACTGGCTGATGCTCAAGCGCTTCGCGCGCTTCGATCTGGGGCAGAGCTATTACCAGCACCAGAGCGTGTGGTCGCTGATCAAATCGAAGTTGCCGGTCTCGATCAGCCTCGGCCTGTGGACGTTCTTCCTGACCTATCTGATATCGGTGCCGCTGGGCATCGCCAAGGCGGTACGTGCCGGCTCCCGTTTCGATTTCGCCACCAGCATGCTGGTGCTGACCGGCTACGCGATTCCCGGTTTCGTGCTGGGCGTGCTGTTGCTGGTCCTGTTCGGCGGCGGCACTTTCTGGCAACTGTTTCCGCTGCGCGGGCTCACCTCGGATGACTGGGACCAGCTCAGTCTGGCCGGCAAGGTGCTCGATTATCTGTGGCACATGGTGCTGCCCGTCACGGCGTCGGTGGTCGGCAGTTTCGCCGTGACCACCATGCTGACCAAAAACGCCTTTCTCGACGAAATCCGCAAGCAATACGTGCTGACCGCGCGCGCCAAGGGCTTGCCGGAGCGGCGCGTGCTGTGGAAACACGTTTTCCGCAATGCCATGATCCCGCTGGTCACCGGCTTTCCGTCGGCCTTCATCGGCGCGTTCTTCACCAGCAGCCTGCTGATCGAGACGCTGTTTTCTCTCGACGGGTTGGGCCTGCTTTCTTACGATTCGGTGCTGCGGCGCGACTATCCCGTGGTGCTGGGCACGCTGTATCTGTTCACGCTGATCGGCCTGGTCACCAAGCTGATCTCCGATCTGTGCTACGTGCTGGTCGATCCGCGCATTCAATTCGAAAGTCTGGAGCGATGATTTGAATCGTGTTCTTTCCCCGGGCGGCGCATCGCCGTCACCCGGCCGGCGCGTTTGGCAACGGTTCAAGCGCAACCGGCTGGGTTATTGGAGTCTGCTGGTATTTTTGACGCTGTTCGGCCTGAGCCTGTGCGCCAACCTGATCGCCAATGACAAGCCATGGATCGTGCGCTACGACGGCCACTACTATTTCCCGCTGTTCAAGACCTATCCGGAGACCACTTTCGGGGGCGACTTCCATACGCCGGCGGACTATCTCGACCCGTACATACAGCACAAGCTTCGCGAGCACGGCAACTTCGTCGTCTATGCGCCGAACCACTATCACTACGACACGATCAACTACTTTGCCGCGCAGCCCAATCCGGCGCCGCCGTCCGCGGAAAACTGGCTGGGCACCGACGACCGGGGGCGTGATGTATTTTCCCGCCTGCTGTACGGTTTTCGCATCTCGGTGCTGTTCGGCCTGGCGCTTACCGTGGCCGGCACCGTGCTGGGCGTTCTCGCCGGGGCCGTGCAGGGCTTCTTTGGCGGCCGCATCGACCTTTTCAGCCAGCGGCTGATCGAAATCTGGGGCTCGCTGCCGGAACTCTATCTGCTGATTATTTTCGCCTCGATTTTCGAGCCCAGCCTGTGGCTGCTGTTCATCCTGCTGTCGCTGTTCGGGTGGATGGGTTTGTCGGACTACGTGCGCGCGGAGTTTTATCGGAATCGCTCGCAGGACTACGTGCGCGCCGCGCGCGCCATGGGCCTGTCGAACTGGCAGATCATCTGGCGCCACGTGCTGCCCAACAGCCTGACGCCGGTCATTACCTTCCTGCCGTTTCGCATGAGCGGCGCGATCCTCGCGCTCACCAGCCTCGACTTTCTTGGCCTGGGTGTGCCGCCGCCCACGCCCAGCCTGGGCGAGCTGCTGGCGCAGGGCAAGGAAAATCTCGATGCCTGGTGGATTTCCGTATCGACCTTCGCGGTGCTCGTGCTCACGCTGCTGCTGCTCACCTTCATGGGCGACGCGCTGCGCAACGCGCTCGACACGCGTATTGCCGACCGCCAGGCCGCCGGGGGCAATGTGCTATGAGCGATGCGCTGCTGGTGCTGGAAAATCTGTCGGTGCGCTTTGGCCAGACCGTGGCGGTGCGCGAGGTCAGTCTGTCGATCGCCCGCGGCGAGCGCATCGCGCTGGTCGGCGAATCGGGCTCGGGCAAGAGCGTGACGGCGCTGGCGATCCTGCGCCTGCTGCAGGACGCGCAGGTTGCCGGCCGTATCGAGTTCGACGGCGAGGATCTGGCGGGCAAGTCGGAGCGCGAGATGCGCGCGCTGCGCGGCAACGACATCGCGATGATATTTCAGGAGCCGATGACCGCGCTCAACCCGCTTTATACGATCGGCAACCAGATCGCAGAATCGCTGCAACTGCACGAAGGCCTGGCGCCGGCGCCCGCGCGCGCCCGGGCGATCGAGCTGTTGCGCCGCACCGGCCTTGCCGAGCCGCAGCGGCGCGTCGACGACTACCCGCACGTGCTCTCGGGCGGGCAGCGCCAGCGCGCCATGATCGCCATGGCGCTGGCCTGCCGGCCCAAGCTGCTGTTGGCCGACGAGCCGACGACGGCGCTGGACGTGACGATTCGCGCGCAGATCATGGCGCTGCTGCTCGAGCTGCAGGAGGAGGAGGCACGCAAGCGCGGCATGGCCGTGCTGCTGATCACGCATGACCTGAATCTGGTGCGCCGTTTCGCCGACCGGGTGGCCGTGATGGAAAAGGGCGTGCTGGTCGAATGCCGGCCGACCGAGGCGCTGTTTCGCGATCCGCAGCATCCGTATACCCAGCGTCTGCTCGACAGCCAGCCGCGACGCGAGGTATTGCCGGTCGTGCCGATCGCGCCGGTGCTGCTCGAAGCCCGGCAACTCGCGGTCGACTATCGACAAACGTTGCCCGGCTGGCGAGGATGGCTAAAGTCTGGCCGGTTTCGTGCCGTTAAACCGGTAGACGTGGCTTTGCGCCAGGGCGAGACGCTCGGCGTGGTCGGCGAATCGGGTTCGGGCAAGACCTCGCTGGCGCTGGCGCTGCTCGGTTTGCAGCGCGCCGCGGCGGGCAGCCGCATCGAGTTCCGTGGCAAGGCGCTCGGCGCTTATCGCGGGGCCGAACGGCGGATTTTGCGCTCGCGCATGCAGGTCGTGTTCCAGGATCCCTATGGCTCACTGTCGCCGCGCATGACGATCGAGCGGATCGTGGGCGAGGGCTTGGCACTGCATCAGCCAAATCTGAGTGCGGCCGAGCGGCGTGAACGGATTATTCGCATGCTGCGCGAGGTCGGCATGGACCGGACGGCGTTGCAGCGCTATCCGCACGAATTTTCGGGCGGGCAGCGGCAGCGCATCGCGATCGCCCGGGCGCTGATCGTCGAGCCGCAGATTTTGGTGCTGGACGAGCCCACCAGCGCGCTGGACGTGTCGATCCAGCAGCAGGTGCTGCATTTGTTGGCGCAATTGCAACAGAAGTACAACCTGAGTTACCTGTTTATCAGTCACGACCTGGCGGTAATGCGGGCCATGGCACACCGGGTGATGGTGTTCAAGGATGGCGAAATGGTCGAGACCGGGGACACCGACGCAGTCCTGTTCGCTCCGCGACACCCTTATACGCGGCAATTACTCGCGGCGGCGATGCTTTGAACATCGGTCAACGTCTTGTAACGTCGCCGAAATCGCTTCGTAATTATTATTGATTTGGAATGATTTATTGGGTTAATTGATTTTTTCTATTGCCTTTTGACTTAAGTCAAGCTTCACATTACTATCG
>JAGXBI010000397.1 GCA_018971155.1 Burkholderiales bacterium | reverse complement strand
CCGACATGGCGCTCATGACAGGCGAACTCGATCGCCTGTTGTCCGAGCTGCTCGATGTGCTCGGCGGCGAGCAGCAGGGCGCGGCGCCCCAGGCGCTGGCCGCCTGAGGCGGCGGCCGCTGCCGGGAGGCATGGCGCTCCCGGCGCGAGACGCTGCGCAAAGGCGCGCCCGTCGCAACGGCACCCGGCAAAATTGCTATGCTAGGGCCATGTTGACACCCATTACCATTCCGGCCCACGAAATCGAGATCACGGCGATCCGCGCGCAAGGCGCGGGAGGCCAAAATGTGAACAAGGTTTCGAGCGCCGTGCATCTGCGCTTCGATATTCGCGCCTCGTCGCTGCCCGAGCCGATCAAGGATCGGCTCCTGCGGCTCGCGGACCAGCGCATTACCCGCGACGGCGTGGTGATCATCAAGGCGCAACAGCACCGCAGTCAGGAGTTGAACCGTCAGGACGCGGTGCGCCGCCTGCATGAATTGGTGCAGGAAGTGGCGGTGCCGCCGCGCCGGCGCCGGCCTACGCGCCCCACGCTCGGCTCGAAAATCCGCCGGCTCGAGGGCAAGCGCCAGCGCGGCCAGGTCAAGGCGCTGCGCGGGAAAATAGCCGACTAGCGCGCCGCGTCGCCCCAGCGATATTCCATCGACGCCTCATCGAGCTTCGCCTTCAGATCGGCGTCGAGCGTCAGGTCTGCCGCACCCAACGTGTCGGTCAATTGCTCGGCGCGGCTCGCGCCGATGATCGCCGAGGTAACCGTCGGGTTGGCCAGCACCCAGGCCAGCGCGGTCTGAGTCAGCGGCTTGCCCGCTTGCGCGGCAATTTCCTTGAGCTTCTCGATGGTGTGGAACTCGCGTTCGTGCCAGTAGCGCTGCGTGTACATTTCGCCGGCCTTGCCGACGGTCGCGGTGAAGCGTCCTTCGCTCGGCGTCACGTCGTGCCGGTGCTTGCCGGTGAGCAGGCCGCCCGCGAGCGGGTTGTACGGAATCACGGCAAGCTGCTCTTCCTGAGCGAGCGGCAGCAGTTCGCGCTCGATCTGGCGAAACAGCAGGTTGTAGCGCGGCTGCACCGACACAAAACGCGCCACGCGCAGCACGTCGGCGCGGCCCAGCGCGCGCGCCAGCCGATAGGCGAGAAAATTCGATACGCCGATATAGCGCGCCTTGCCTTGCCGCACGATCGTGTCGAGCGCTTCGAGCGTCTCGTCTAGCGGTGTCTGCGCATCATCCGAATGCAACTGATACAGATCGACGTAGTCGGTGCCGAGCCGGCGCAGCGACGCATCGATCGCATCGAGCAGGTGCTTGCGCGAGGCGCCTTGGTCCCATGGCGACGGGCCGACCTTGCCGACCGCCTTGGTCGCGAGAATGTAACGCTCGCGCTTGCCCTTGAGCCATTTGCCGACGATTTCCTCGGTGCGGCCGACGAGTTGCTCGGTGCCGCCGAGGGGATAGACATCCGCGGTATCGATGAAATTGACGCCGGCGTCGGCGGCCTTGTCGAGAATCGCGTGCGAGGCAGCTTCTTCGGTTTGCAAACCGAATGTCATCGTGCCGAGGCACAGGCGCGACACCGACAGGCCGGTGCCGCCGAATTTACGATATTGCATGATCGGTTCCTTGAGCGAGGGGGTAACAGCGAGAGAGGATTCACGGCCCGCCGCCATGATACCGTCGGACGCCCGAGCGTGCAGGCCGCGGCGGGCTCAGCCGCGGCCGCCCGCCACGTAGCGCAGCAAGCCGTCGGCGAGCGCCGCGAACGTGGCGCGGCAGCTCGGACTGTCGCGCAGATCCTCGTGCATCGCCAGCCAGGTATCGAGCCGCGGCGCGATCTGTTTCGGGAACAGGCGAATCAGATCGGCGTTGTCGCGCGCCAGTCCAACCTGGCAAAAGCCCAGGCCAAAGCCGGCGCGCAACGCCGCCAGTGCGCTCAGGTCGCTGTCGGTGCGCAGCGCGAAGCGCACATCCTTGAGGGCGGGCAAGTGTGCCCTCATCCCGCGCAGGAACGGCGTCTCTTTATCGTAGCCAATGAATGCGTGTGCGCCCAGCGCCGCGACGCTGGCGGGCGTGCCGCGCCGCGCCAGATAACGGCGATGCCCGTACAGGCCCAGCTCGATCGAACCGATGTGCCGGGCCACCAGTGTCTCCTGACTGGGCCGCTGCATCCGCACGGCGATGTCAGCCTCGCGTCGCAGCAGGTCCTCGAGACGATTGGACGGCGCCAGCTCGATCGACAGATCGGGATACTGCGCATGCAGCTCCGCCAGGATCGGCGGCAACACCTCGGCACTGATCACCTCGCTGGCGGTAATGCGCACCGTGCCGCGCACGCCGCCGCCCTCGCCCTGGCTCGAGGCCACGCGCAACAGCGCGGCGCTGGTCGATTCGAGCGCCTCGGCATAAGGCCTTAGCGCGAGCGCCGCCTCGGTCGGACTCAAGCCCTGCTGGGTACGCACGAACAGCGCAAAGCCCAGCGCCTGCTCCAGCGCATCCAGATGGCGCCCGACGGTGGGCTGCGTCAAGCCCAGCGAGCGGGCCGCGCCGGAAAGCGATCCGGCGCGGAAAACCCCGAGCAGCGTGCGGTACAACGTCCAGTTCGGTTCATTTGCATTCATACAAATATGTATAGCTTATCTATCAATATAGATAATTTCATTTAATCAGAATTCGCGCAAGAATGCTCGCCATGGACCTTCAGGAGATTGTCATGTCGCAGCAACGCATCGCATTGGTATTGGGCGCCACCGGCGGTATCGGCGGCGAGGTGGCTCGCGCGCTGGCGGCGCGGGGCTGGCAGGTGCGGGCGTTGCACCGCCGCCCCGAAGCACTGATGCAGCGTGACGCACGCTTCGAATGGCGACAGGGCGACGCCA
>JAGXBI010000396.1 GCA_018971155.1 Burkholderiales bacterium | reverse complement strand
GACGTGCTCGCCGCGGTGCTCGCGCAGTAGCTGCGCGGCGATGGATTCCACGCTTTGCGCGCTCACCGGCGTGCCATCGTGGACACAATGCTGCAAACCGAGCTTCACATACAGCAGCCGCAGGAAGTGCCACACTTCCGAGGTAGTCGCGACGGTACTCTTGCGCCCGCCGCGCGACAGGCGCTGCTCGATCGCCACGGTCGGCGGGATGCCGTAGACGGCATCGACCTCGGGGCGGCCGGCCGGTTGCACGATCGAGCGCGCATACGCGTTGAGCGACTCCAGATAGCGGCGCTGGCCTTCATGGAAAAGGATGTCGAACGCGAGCGTCGATTTGCCCGACCCCGACACACCCGTGATCACGTTGAACTTGCCGTGCGGAATGTCGACATCGAGCGACTTCAGGTTGTGTTCGCGCGCATTGACGATGCGCACCACGTCCTCGCCCTCCACCGCGCGGCGCGCGCGCGACGCGCGCAATGCCGCTTGCAGCGGCATGCCGGCGGAGTCTGGTGCTTCCGTGCGTTCGCGCCCAGCCAGCGTGCCCAGTGCGCGCTCGTATTGCAGCAGGGCCTGCCCGGTGTGCGACTCGGCGCACTGCTGGACCATATGCGGCGTACCGGCGCACAGCACGCGCCCGCCGCCGTCGCCGCCCTCCGGGCCCAGGTCGATCAACCAGTCGGCCGCGCGAATCACATCGAGATTGTGCTCGATCACGAGCACCGAATGCCCGCTCGCAAGCAGTTTGCCGAACGCGCGCATCAGCTTGGCGATGTCGTCGAAATGCAGCCCGGTGGTCGGCTCGTCGAACATAAAGAGCCGCGCTGAAGGGCTCGACGCGGCGCCCCGTGCACCGCGCGTATTGGCGGTCTCGGCCAGAAAACCGGCGAGCTTGAGCCGCTGCGCCTCGCCGCCCGAGAGGGTCGGCACCGGTTGCCCGAGCTTCACATATTCGAGTCCCACGTCGACGATCGGCTGCAGCACGCGCTGCACCTCCGCATCGCCGGCGAAAAAACCGGTGGCCTCGCTGACCGTGAGCTCCAGCACGTCGGCGATGCTCAGCGCGCGCGCCGGCACGCCGCGCTCGATTTTCACTTCGAGCACTTCAGGCCGGTAACGGCGCCCGTCGCAATCCGGGCAGCGCAAATACACGTCGCTCAGGAACTGCATCTCGACGTGCTCGAAGCCGGAGCCGCCGCACGTCGGGCAGCGGCCGTCCCCCGAATTGAAACTGAAGGTGCCGGCGCTGTAGCCGCGTTGCACGGCCATCGCCGATTTGGCGAACAGTTTGCGGATTTCGTCGAACGCGCCCACATAGCTGGCCGGATTCGAGCGCGTGGTCTTGCCGATCGGCGACTGATCGACGAATACCACGTCGGCGAGCAGGTCGGCGCCGACCACGCGCCGGTAGGCGCCCGGCGCCTCGGTAGCCAGACCAAAATGGCGCGCCAGCGCCGGGTACAGCACATCCTGCACCAGTGTCGACTTGCCGGAGCCTGAAACGCCGGTCACGCACACCAGGCGGCGCAACGGAATCTCTACCGTGACGTCCTGCAAATTGTGTTCGTTCGCTCCCTCGAGCACCAGGCGCGGCGTGCTCGCCTCGACCGGGCGGCGCGTCCAGTTCAGATCGGTGACCTGGCGCCGCCCGGCCAGGTATTCGCCGGTCAGCGTGCCGCTGCGCCGGATCTGCTCAGGCGTGCCGTCATAAATGATCGTGCCGCCACGCTCCCCGGGCCCGGGACCCATGTCGATCAGGCGATCGGCCGCGAGCATCACCGACGGATCGTGCTCGACCACCACCAGCGTATTGCCGGCGTCGCGCAGCCGATGCATCGCCTCGACGATGCGATTGAGGTCGCGCGGATGCAGGCCGATGCTCGGCTCGTCGAGCACGAACAGCGTCTTGGTCAACGACGTGCCCAGCGCCGTGGTCAGATTGATGCGCTGTACTTCGCCACCCGACAGCGTGCGGCTTTGGCGGTCCAGCGTCAGGTAACCGAGCCCCACGTCGCACAGATACTTCAAGCGCGTGCGCACCTCGGCGAGCAGCAGTTTGAGCGCATCGTCGAGCATCGCGCTGGGCAGGACGATGTCGTCGAAGAAGCGCCGGATACGCTCGATCGGCAGCAGCATCAGGTCGTGCACGGTCAGGCCCGGCAACGCCTCGAGTTGCTCGCGGCGCCACTCGACGCCGTGCGGCATGAAGCGCTGCGCCGGCGCCAGCACCGCGTCGGCGTTGGCCTTGGTGCCCAGGCGCCACAGCAGCGATTCGGTCTTCAGCCGCGCGCCGCCGCAGGTCTGGCAAGGCGTATAGCTGCGATATTTCGACAGCAGCACACGGATGTGCATCTTGTAGGCCTTCGACTCCAGATAGCCGAAGAACCGCCTGACGCCATACCATTGCTTCTGCCACTTGCCATTCCAGTCCGGCGCGCCGTCGATGACCCAGGCGCGCTCGGGAGGCGTCAGATCGGCCCAGGGCGTGTCGCAGCGTACGTCGGCTTTGGCCGCGTGGCGCAGCAAATCGTCCTGGCACTCCTTCCAGGCGGGCGTCTGCATCGGCTTGACCGCGCCGCCGCGCAGCGTCTTGCGCTCGTCGGGAATCACCAGCCCCAGGTCGACCCCGATCACACGGCCGAAACCACGACAGGTGTCGCACGCGCCGTAGGCCGAATTGAAGGAAAACAGTGCCGGTTGCGGATCGGCATAGCGCAGGTCACTGTCGGGGTTGTGCAGGCCAGTGGAAAAGCGCCAGATTTCCGGCGCGCCATCGCTCGCGTCGGCCGCGTCGGCCGCAGGCAGCACATACACGTTGACGCGCCCGCCACCGCGCTTGAGGGAGGCCTCGATCGCCTCGAGCACGCGCGCGCGCTCGGCCTGCTGGATGCGAAAAC
>JAGXBI010000395.1 GCA_018971155.1 Burkholderiales bacterium | reverse complement strand
ATGGCGAGATTGGCGCGCACCATGCGGCAGGCCGACTCGAAGGTCGAGACGTGGATGCGAAAGCGCAGCGTCTTGCCGAGTTGTGCGGCCAGCGGGCGCAGCGTGGCGTACATCATGCTGTCCGGATGCAGGCCGATCTGGTCATGATCGAGCGTGTCGGCAAAAGCGAGCGTCGGGCGCGACGCCAGCGGATGTCCCGGGTGCATGACGGCCACCAGATGATCGGTTCGATAGGGAAACACCTGCAGCTCGCGGGTATCGGCCTGCGCCCAGCAAATGCCGATGTCGGTGCTGCCCTCGGCCACCGCGCGCACCACCTGGCTGCTGACATGCTCCTCCAGGTCGATCTTGACGTTTTCGTGATGGGCCAAAAAGGTGCCGATGTCCTCGGAGAGCGTCTCGACCATCGACGAAATATTCGCGAACAGGCGGATATAACCGCGCACGCCGCTGACGTATTCGCTCAGCTCACCCTGCATTTTTTCGAGGCTGCGCAGCACGTTGCGCGCATGATGCAGCATCGCCTCGCCGGCGGGCGTCGGGCTGACGCCCCATTTGTGGCGCTGCAGCAATGCCGCGCCGACCAGCGTCTCGAGGTCGTTGATGCGCTTGCTGATGGCCGAGGCCGCGATGAATTCGCGCTCGGAAGCACGCGCGATGCTGCCTTCTTCGCACACGGCCACGAACAAACGCAGGGATACCAGGTCGATACGCCACATAGCACCGTCATCCGCCAGGACAGTCGTGCCGCGATTGTGGACTGTATCGTTGAAAAAATCCACGGCCGATGCCCGAACGGGCGGCCGAATCCGATTGGTCCCGGTATTTTTTGATTCTGCCGGTTCAATCCGTGTAGCTTACCGAGGCAGTCAGCTGATTCGCCGTGCCACCGTCATACCCGATGATCGCCTGGGGCGGGATGGCGGCGACGGCAAGCGCGAGCCAGCACTTGCAAAGGACGATCGCAATCATTGCGTTGATCCCCGTAACGACGTTCATTCCCAGTGAACGCCCTGGTTTCAATATAGACGATTGTGCGCGCGCCGCCAGCAGGGCGCATCAATGACGTGCACAAGTCGTGCGCGAAATCAAAAAAACGGGGATCAGCCCGACGGCCACCAGCGTCAAGGCCGGCAGGGCCGCTTCGCCCAAGCGTTCGTCGGCCGCGAACTGGCTGGCCACGACGGCCAGCGTGTCCATGTTGAAAGGCCGCAACGCCAGGGTCGCGGGCAACTCCTTCATGACGTCGACGAACACCAGCAACGCCGCGCTCAGCACGCTGCGCCGAAGCAGCGGCACATGCACCGCGCGCAGCATGGCCCACCCCGACACGCCCAGGCTGCGGGCACTGGCCTCCAGGCTGGGGGATATTTTCGCGATGCCTGCTTCGACCGCATGTACGCCGGCGGCCATGAAACGCACCAGATAGGCATAGATCAGCATACCCATGCTGCCGGTCAGCACCAGGCCCTGCGCACCGACGAGCCCCGCCAGCCAGGCGTCAAGCCGGGTCATTGGCGTGAGCAGCCCCACCGCGATGACCGCGCCGGGAATCGCGTAGCCCGCGCCGACCATGCGTGCGGCCCAACGCGGCAGCCGGCCGGGCGAGTGGCGCTGCGCATAGGCCAGCACAGTCGCCAGCAGGACCGCCAGGCCGGCGGTGAGCCCGGCGAGCAGCAGCGTGTTGCCGACCCACCCGGCGTAGCGCGCCCATGCCACCGCGCCCGCCTCGAGCCAGGCCAGGCGCAGCATGATCAGCGCCGGCAGACCAAAGCCCAGCAGCAACGGCACGCTGCACAGCGCGCTGGCCGCCCAGGCGGCCGGCCCGTGCAGCGGCACCGGCGCGATGCGGTGCGTGCGCGAACCGGCCGCGTGATAACGCAGCCGGGCGCGGCTGCGGGTCTCGAGCACGAGCAATACGAGCACGAACAGCAACAGCAGCGAGGCCAGTTGCGCGGCCGCCATGCGGTCGCCCATCGACAGCCAGGCGCGGTAGATGCCGGTCGTGAAGGTGGGCACGCCGAAATAGGCCACCGCGCCATAGTCGGCCAGGGTCTCCATCAGCACCAGGGCGACGCCCGCGACCACCGCCGGGCGCGCCAGCGGCAACGCCACCAGCCCGAAGCGGCGCCATGGCCCGCAGCCAAGCGTGCGGGCCGCTTCGTCCAGACGGGGACTTCGCTCGACGAAGGCAGTGCGTGCCAGCAGGTACACGTAGGGATAAAAGGCGCTCACGAACACCAGCGCAGCGCCATACCAGGAACGGATTTCCGGAAACCAGGGGAGCCGCTGGACCCCCAGCCACTCGCGCAAGGCGCCTTGCAGCGGTCCGGAAAACTGCAGGAAATCGGTATAGGCATAAGCCATGACGTAGGCCGGCATCGCCAGCGGCAGGATCAGTGCCCAGGCAAAGAACCGGCAGCCGGGAAACTCGTGCGCGGCCACCACCCAGGCGGTCGACACGCCGACCACGGTGACGCCGAGCGTGACGACCAGCGCAATCCCCAGGGAATTCCTGACGTAACCGGGCAGTACGGTCGACAGCAGGTGCGCCAAAATATCGCGCGTTGCGGCGTCGCCCTGTGCCCACGCCGCAACGATGCCCAGCGCCGGCAACAGCATGGCCAGCGCCAATGCCGCGGCAAGGCTGTCCCACCCTCTGCCGGGGCGCCGGAATTGGCGAAGTGCAAACGTGCGGATGGCGGCTGACAAGGTCGGGATCGATGGCATGCGTAGCGGTAACACCAGCTAAGAACTGGATATATCTGAGGAAAATCGGGGATAAATCGCGAAACGGCAGGGGGAACCGCGCGGGGCCTGGATCGGCCATACAGCTGGGAATTATAACCGCCCCCGCACGGAGCTCCATTTGCCGCATGAACCCAGACCATCTCGTCGTTGAAGACATTCACGTCGCTTAT
>JAGXBI010000054.1 GCA_018971155.1 Burkholderiales bacterium | reverse complement strand
GCCCTTCGAAAAATTAAATTCGCTATCCGACGCACCAGCCAATTTCCGAGAGCACAAAGCAGCGAATTCGCCAGCTCAGCTACTTCGGAAACGCCCTCCAGAGATGCGGCGTCAACTCGCAACTAACGTCGACCGGGCCCTTAAGCACGTAAACCTTTGGCTCCTTTGCAAAATCGAAAACGCGATATATGACGTAATGGTCTGCCTCTTCTTTTGAAACGGCGACCTCGTTAGCGGTCACTAGGAACGGGGCCGCGATACCTCCATTGGTTGTTTTTACTTCGATGTATAAGGGGCGGGCTTCAGAGTCGTACGCCTCGATGTCGTAACCCAGGCCGTCCCCCTTTTCCTGAGAGACCCAGCGGACTGCATCAGCGAGATCGGGTCTTCCAAGTCTCAATAGATTTGCTTTCAAAATGGTGAGTACCCATTGTTCTCCTGCTTGGCCCAATTGACGGTTTCTGGCGTCTCGCTCCCCAAAGTCAACTTTTATTCCCCGGCGCTCCCGCTGGGTCTCCCGAAAGGCTTTTGCCGTAGGCGGTGCTACCAATGGCAACATTGAAGGCGGCGCTTTATGGGTATCCGGAGGAAGTGACATGAACATTTCGGGGCGGTCGGAGACCCAGTCATTCACGACGGCGCGAAGAAGCAACTGCACGTTCCCTCGGGGCGCATACCCTGTTAGCCACATTAGGCCCTGGCGGTCCAATATCGCACTGATGTTCTGATGCTTTAGCTCGACGGACGCGGTCGAGCGGTTATTAAGCCTTTCGCGCAGCATCTCGTTGTGCTTCGATTTGTTGATGCTTCGTCCGGCAAGAACGTCGCCGAGCATCTCAAAGTAATCTTCGACCGTCGCCGCCACCTCGGCATATGACCAATCTTTTGGGTCTACTGCGATCTGATCGACCTGGAAGCCGAGCCGCGCGAGATGCCCTGCCGCGCCTTTCCTTCCGCCATTCAACTCCGAGTGATGCAACGGACGCGCACCTGGATATAAAAATTGAAATGCTGCACCGGCAATGGCTTTGGAGTCATACTTTTTCCCCTCGTGCATTGAATCATTGAAATTGGATGTTTGATGCCCATATGCTTGGGCATGCAAAGAACGATGCTGACGAGCGAACAACGTACCGATCTTGAGGCCGTCATGCGCAAGCGCTACGGCAATGCGGCTCTTGCGCGACGCGCACGCTGCGTTTTGCTTTGGGTCGATGGAGAGCGCCGGGTTGATATTCGCGCCAAGCTTGCCTGCAACGACGGATTCATCTCGCGGTGGATTTCGGCATATGAGGCGCAAGGGCTGGCCGGTCTGGTGTCGTTGCATCCAGGCCGGGCACCCAAGCGGCCAGTGGCCAAGCTGGAGGCGCGTGTGCTGGAGCGAACGCTCAAGCACACGCCCAAGGACGGTTCGACTCACTGGAGCAGCCGCAAGCTGGCAGCCGAACTCGGTGATGTGTCGTTTTCCACGATACAACGCATTTGGCGCAAACATGGCGTCCGTCCTCATCGGATTGATACCCACATGGTCTCCAACGATCCGGACTTCGAGGCCAAGGCAGCCGATGTGATTGGCCTGTACCTGAACCCGCCGACGCATGCCGCGGTTTTCTGCGTGGACGAGAAGACGGCGATCCAGGCGTTGGACCGCAAAGACCGAATGTTGCCGCTGTCGCCGGGCCGGGCCGAAAGCCACGGCTTCGAATACAGGCGCAATGGCACCCTCAGCCTGTTCGCCGCGCTGAACACTGCCACCGGCGAAGTCCTGGGCAAAACCGCGGCGCGCCATACCAGCGAGCAGTTTGTCGGCTTCCTCGAGGATGTGGTCGCCAGCCAGACCAGCCGCCGAGAGATCCATGTCATTTGCGACAACGTCAGCAGTCACAAGACCGACCTGGTGCAAGAATTTCTGAGCAAGCATCGTCGCGTTCATATCCATTACACCCCGACGTATTCGTCGTGGCTCAACCAGGTCGAAAATTGGTTCGCCCGCATCCAGCGCGACGTGATCAGCCGCGGCGTATTCACTTCGGTCAAAGACCTCGACAAAAAGCTCATGCGCTATATCCGTCAGTACAACAAGGATCCCAAACCATTGAAGTGGATCTACGCCGATCCGACACGGCGCATCACCGCCGATTCTTCTGATTCAGTGGACTAGCAGCAATTTCTAGGGTTCCGGCTTTCCCTTGCCAGGGCTTAAGTCGGTTGACTGTTCCATTGCTCCCTGGACCCCAGGCACTTCTGTTATTAAAAAAACAAATCTTAATAACCGTGAGTGTTAAGTATGAATTTTGCCGATATCGTGGCTTGACCCCGACTACGGCCACGGGGCCGGCGACTGCGTGCTGGCGCATTTTGCCGCGCTCGTATCCCGGGAAATCCAGCCGCGCGATATTTTCGGGCGGCTCGGCTGCGAGGAGTTCGCGTTGTGTTTTTGCGCTGCCGCGCCCGACCAGGCGCTCGGGCTGGTCGACCGCCTGCGCCGCAAGGTAGCGGCATCCGCTTGCCAGACGCCGGCCGGCTTGGTGGCGTGCACGTTCAGTGTGGGCGTCGACGAATATCTGGTCGACGAATCGATATCGGCGCCAATGGCACGCGCCGACGCCGCGCTCTATACGGCCAAGGCGTTGGGGCGCAATCGCGCGGTTGCCGCATGGACCGTCGCCCTGCAAGATGATGCGCCGGCGCCGGGCGACGGCGGCCAGCGGCGCGCGCTGGGCGGGTACGACGCGTCGGCTTGACGCGTGCGCGCCGCACGCGACCCGTGGATCAGTCCTTCAGCTTTCTCACGCCCAGAATTTCCAGCAGCACTCTTTCGTAGGCCGGTTCGGTGCCGCCGACCTTCATGCGGCGCATGAAATACTTCTCGAAACCGATCTTTGCCAGGTGTACCCATTTGCCTTCGCTGGCCCAATTGAGGTTGCGCGGCGGCAGTTGCGGCAGGGCCACGAAGGCGATGCCGCGATCGCCGAAATCGGCCAGGCAAATGGCATTCCAGGTCGCGCGTGTGGACGGCTCCTGGCCATCGAGCGCGGCGCGGATGTTGGCGGCGGTGGCGCTGACCATCGATTCGATCATAAAGCCGGTCTTGGGCACGCCGGTCGGCACCGGCGTGGTCTCCAGCGGGGCAATCGCCACGCACACCCCGACTGCGTAGACGTTGGAATACGTCGGATTGCGCTGGAATTCGTCGATGATCACAAAGCCGCGCGGGTTGACCAGCTTGTCGACGCCGATCAGCGCGTCGACGCCCTTGAAGGCCGGCAGCATCATGCAATATTTGAACGGCAGTTCGTGCGTGCGGCGTTCGTGCCCGAGGTCGTCGTATTCGGTGACGAACATCTTGTCGGCTTCGATGCGCGTGGTCTTGGCGTTGCAGATCCACTTGATGTCATGCTCGCGCATGGTCGATTCGAGCATACCCTTGGAGTCGCCCACGCCGCCCAGGCCCAGGTGGCCGACATAGGGCTCGGACGTGACGAACGTCATCGGCGCGCGATCGCGGATCTTGCGCCGGCGCAGATCGGTGTCCATGATCATCGCGTATTCGTAGGCAGGCCCGAAACACGAGGCGCCCTGGACTGCGCCGACCACGATCGGGCCGGGCGCGGCGACGAATTGCTCCCACGTCTGGGCGGCCGTCTCGGCGTGATCGATATGGCAGATCGACTGCGAATGCGCGGCTGGTCCAAGCCCCTCTATTTCGTCGAAAGCCAGCTTCGGGCCGGTGGCGATCACCAGATAGTCGTATGTCACGCATTCGCCGTTGCCCAGTTCGACCTGATTGCGCTCCGGATGAATCCGCTTGGCGCCGCCGGTCTGCAGACCGATGTTTTTCTTCGCCAGCGCCGGCTGCAACTCGACGTCGACATCCTTGCGGGTGCGCCACTTGACCGCGACCCAGGGATTGGATGGCACAAAATGGAAATGCGTGTCGTCCGCAATGACGGTCACGACATCTTCCGCACGGGCGGCCTTGCGCATCGCGTAGGCCATCGACAAGCCACCGATTCCGGCGCCGACAATCACAATGTGAGACATGATTTCTCCTTGCGCGCGCCACACGGAGCGCAAAACACCGAATTCCGCCGGCAACGCCGCGAGGCTTTGCCGTTCCTGCCGGGCCGCCTGGCATCAATGCAGCAAAGCGTTGATTTGCGCCATCTCCCGATCATCCAGTTCGCCTGCGGCGGCACTCAGGCGCAAGCGTTCCATGGCCACCTGGTAGCGCGCCGCGGCGAGGTCCCGCTGCGTGTTGGACAGCGCCGAGCGCGCGTTCAGCACGTCGATCGAGGGCCGGTCGCCGGCCTCGAAGCCGGTCTGGTTCGCATCGAGCTGCAGGCGTGCCGAATGGACCGCCTGGGTGAGCGCCGTGACCCGCACCTGCGCGCTGCGCAGGCCCAGGTAGGCTTGGCGAACCTGGCGCGCCACGCGCACGCGCGCGGCGTCCTGATCCATCTCGGCCTTGTTCAGCAGCGCGAGGCTTTCGTCGCGTTTGGCGCTGCGCATGCCGCCCGAATAAATCGGGATGGTCACCATGATGCCGACCACCGCGCTGTTGCTGTGCATGCCGCCCGTGCCGCCATAACCCGCACCGTTGACGCGCTGCCCGAGGTAGGAGGCGAACGCATCGACGCTGGTGCCGGCATCGGCACGATAGCGGGTCGACTCTGCCTGCGCGGCATTCACGCCGAGGTTGCTCAGGCGAATCAGCGGACTGGCTTGCAACGCCCGTTTTTGCCAATCGGCGAAATTGCCGGCCTGGATTGCCGCGAGTCCGGCCGAGTCGGTCAGGGGCTGCAGTGCGGTGTCGGGCTGGCCGGTCAGATCGCGCAGCGCCGCGCGTTTGAGATCGAGTTCGGTTTGCGCTTCGATCATCTGCGCGCCGGCCAGATCGGCGCGTGCCTGCGCATCGCTGGCGTCGGTAATGGCGGCGTCGCCCGCCTCGAAGCGGGCCTGGGCGATCGCATGAGCGCGCACCGCGGTGTCGTGTTCGGCCTTGAGCGCAGCGAGGTTGTCCTGCGCCAGCAGCACGTCGAAGTAGGCTTGCGCGACTTGCAGAAGCAATGTTTGACGGGTCAGCTGCAGCGACACCGGGCCGGCGTCGGCGGCCGCGTTCATTTGTTGGGCAGTGGCGGTTTTCGCCGAACTGTACAGATTTTCACGGATGGTGAGCGCCCAGTTGGCATCCGATGCGCCGGCCGAACTGGTGTCGAAGCCGATCCCCTCGTTGCTGCCGAAGCCCGGCCCCGAGAAGCGCGCGCCGCTGGTCTGCTGGTTGATATCGCCATAGCCGATGCCGGCGGTGGCCGAGACCTGCGGCAGATACCCGGCGCGGGCCTGCCGGCGCTTGGTCGCATCCGCCTGGCTTTGCGCGACGGCGGCCGCGTACACCGGGTCGTGCGCGAGCGCCGCGCGCGCCGCGCCGAGCAGGTCGGTCTGCGCATATGCGAAGGTGGCGCACAGGCCCAGCAGCGCGGCGCCCCAGCGCCTGGTCGCGATCATGGTGGTCGTTCCTGTCGGGCGGGCGGCTTACTCGCCGCCGCGCAGCCCGAGCTTGCGCATGAAAATTTCCATCGGGCACCACTTGGTCAACCCGCTTTGCAGCAGGTTCGCGCCGACGAAAGCGGTCAGCCACAACCAGTAGGTGCTGTGGTAGAACGGGCTGCCCGGGGCGCCCACGAGCAGGCTGATCAAAATCAACGTACCGGCGAAAACGCGGGTGATTTGCCATGAGGTCATGATGGCTCCTTGGTGGGGGTGTCGGGTAAATGGCGACGCCGGTAGGCGCTGTAGTAGAGCAGCGGGATAACGACGAGGGTGAGCAGGGTCGAGACCAGAATGCCGAAGATCAGCGAGATCGCCAGGCCGTTGAAGATCGGGTCGTCGAGAATGAACAGCGAACCGATCATCGCCGCCAGTGCGGTGAGCAGAATCGGCTGCGCGCGGGTGGCGGCCGAGCGCACGATGGCCTGCTTGAAGGCCACGCCTTCGGCAACCTGCAGGTTGATGAAGTCGACCAGCAGAATGGAGTTGCGCACGATGATGCCGGCCAGGGCGATCATGCCGATCATCGAGGTCGCCGTGAATTGCGCGCCGAGCAACGCATGCCCGGGCATGACGCCGATGATGGTCAGCGGGATCGGCGCCATGATGATCAGCGGCGTCAGGTACGAACCGAATTCGGCCACCACCAGCAAATAGATCAGCAGCAGGCCGACGGCGTAGGCCACGCCCATGTCGCGGAACGTCTCGTAGGTGATTTGCCACTCGCCGTCCCATTTGATCGAATAGGCGCGGTATGGGTCGGACGGTTGCCGGATAAACCACTCGCCCAGCTTGCCGCCGCCGGGCACGCTCAGTTTCGCCAGCCGGCTGCGCATCTCGAACATGCCGTACAGCGGGCTGTCGACCTTGCCGGCCATGTCGCCGACCACGTAGACCACCGGCAACAGGTCCTTGTGATAGATGGGCTGCTCGACGGTGTCGTCGCGCACCCGCAGCAGTTCGGACAGCGGCACCAGCTGTCCTTGCGCGCCGCGCGCGCTCAGGGCGAGCAGCGCCGCGTCGTCGCCGGTGAGGCGGGCCGGCAGCGCCAGGCGAACTGCGCTCGGATATTTGCTGCCGTCGTGCAGGTAGGTGACGTCTTCGCCGCTGAGACCGGCGCGCAGCGTCTGCGCCACGTCCTGTTGCGAGATGCCGAGCAGGCCGGCCTTGCGGCGGTCGAGCTCGAAGGTGCGCTGCGGCGCCAGCGCGATCGTACTGTCATCGACGTCCACCACGCCCGGCGTCGTGTCGAATACGTGCCGCACGCGCTTTGCCACGGCCATGCGCCCCTGCTCGGTCGGTCCGTAGACTTCCGCGACGATCGGCGCGAGCACGGGCGGCCCGGGCGGCACCTCGACGACCTTGATGCGTGCGCCATACTGCCTGGCGATCGCGGTCAGGGCTGGACGCACCGCGGTGGCGGTGGCGTGGCTTTGCCGATGGCGCATCGATTGATCGACCAGATTGGCCTGGATGCCACCCACGTTGCCGCCGGCGCGCAGGTAGTATTGCCTGACCAGGCCGTTGAAATTGATCGGCGCGCTGAGTCCGGCATAGGCCTGGTAGGTCGTCATCTCGGGCACCGTGGCCAGATAGGCGCCCATCTGATGGAGAGCCGCCGCGGTGCGCTCGAGCGGCGTGCCGGCCGGCATATCGACCACCACCTGGAATTCGGACTTGTTGTCGAACGGCAGCATCTTCAGTATCACCAGCTTGAAGGCCGGCAGCAGCATCGACACAACGATCGCGCCAGCCACGCCGAACCACAGCAAGCCGCGATTGCGCGCGCCTCGGGTGTCGTCGAGAAACGGCGCGAGCACGCGCTCGAAAAGCGGTTCGAGCCTGGCGCGCAAGCCGGGTTTGGCGATGTGGTGCGAGTGCCTGAGCCAAACGCGCGAGAGCCATGGCGTGACGACGAACGCCACCGTCAGGGAAATCGCCATGCCCATGCTGGCGTTGATCGGAATCGGGCTCATGTAGGGGCCCATCAGCCCGCTGACGAAGGCCATCGGCAGGAGGGCGGCGATCACCGTGAGGGTGGCGAGAATGGTGGGCCCGCCGACCTCGTCGACGGCTTTCGGGATGATCGCCACGAGCGTCTTGCCGGACTCGAGCGCGCGATGCCGATGGATGTTCTCCACCACCACGATCGCATCGTCGACCAGGATGCCGATCGACAGGATCAATGCGAAAAGCGAAACGCGATTGAGAGTGAAACCCCAGGCCCAGGAAGCGAACAGGGTAGCGGTCAGGGTCAGGATGACCGCGGTGCCGACCACCAGCGCCTCGCGCCAGCCCAGCGCCAGCAGCACCAGCACGACCACCGAGGTCGTGGCGAAGATCAACTTCTCGATGAGCTTGAGCGCCTTGGCATTGGCCGTGGTGCCGTAGTCGCGCGCGACGTCGATTTTCACGTCGGCCGGAATCACCGTGTTGCGCAACTGCGCAACGCGCTGCTAGGCCTTGATCTGGCCGAAGTCGATGAAGCGTATTACTCGTTGCGCGGCCTTGAATCGATCAAGCATAGGGAACGTCATGGCCTCAATTGGAAACACCGGCGTGATTGATCCGACCCAGTATCGAAGCATGCCCGACGAAATGCTCGTTGCTCAGGACTTGGTTCAGCAGGGCGCAGTGCATGCCATTAGCTTTCTACTGCAAAACGGTTGCAACGAGCGGACAGCAACGCAGATGCTGGCATCGCTTCGCGAAAATGCGCGACATATCCGTGAGGAAGCTGACCGCAGGGGAGCGAGCTTGTTTGAGCAGGACCAAGTGGCATTCAATTGACGAGACGGAAAAAGCATGAGCGCGCGAGTACCGCCTGAGTTCAAGTCGCAGACGCCCGATCGCCTGCGGCGCTACGCGCGGCAGTACAGCAAAAAGCTGTCGTGCGATGTTCAACAGGCGCTACTCGATGCAGCGAATGAGATTGAGGGCAGCGAAGAAGCGTTTGCCACTGTCGTCGATGAGAAGCGGAACCTGCAGCGCAAGCTCGCCCAGACAGAATCGAACCTGCGCGGGGCATACGACATGATCGCGCGCCAAAACGCGTAACAACGAAACCAGGAAAGAGAACGCACTATGTTGTCGGACAATTTTCGTGAAGCGCTGCGCGCTCTGAAGGATCAGGCGACAGCAGCAACAGCGCAGTTGGAGAGCATGGAGCCATCGCACATGCGGGCTGAGTTAGCCGATGCGCACCGTCGGATGTCGCCTTATCCGAAGGAGTGCAGCCTTATCGCCGGACTGGTTTGGAGATCGCAGGGCCTGTCCATTCCTAGCTTGACCGAAGAAAAGCTCGGCGAGTTGATGACGATGGTGGACCGACAGAAGGAATTCAAAGCGTGGTTGACCGCTGTTGAGACGGAAGCGCGGCGTGTCCTGAATCGGCCGACTGAAGATGTGACGTGGCTGATCGGTGGACCGGAGGATATGCGTAGGTCGTTCATCAGCGATGAGAGCCCGGCTGAATACGTGCAGGCCCAAATCGATAGTATCGACTGACACAGCGGGACACCCGGGAAAAATCGTGACCATTGAAGAACACACCTACGACGAACCCTTCGACATGACGACGCCGGAGGGACGTGCAGCCGCTTTCGCGGATCAGGCCCGTCGCGAAAAGACGGCGCTGGAGAGCTGCACGCCTCTGTACGCCGAGATCAAGAAAACCAGCAAGTACTACGGGCAGACCAAGCCAGGCGCACTTTTTCCTGTGCTAGTGCTGCGCACACTCGTGGCGCCGGTGTCCTCGCAGCTAGCTCGGCACAAACCCGGAGCGGGTGGGAGAAATCTTGAGTAGCCTGACGAGCGATTTGTCGTTAGTGACTCCAATTGCGCCCATCACTTGAGGGATCGTACTACCGGCCAAAAGTTGGCGACGTGCGTAGGTCGTGCGCAGCACGCGCGGGCCCATGTCATCGCCCTGAAAATCGATCGCTCGTAGCGCTGCCCGAACGATTTTATAGATGCTCACGGATGACAACTCGCTCCCATCTTCCTTCGGGAATGCCAACGCGCTCGCGGTCTCATCATCGCTGGTTTGCGCTTGCCGCTCTCGAATCCACTCCTGCAGCGGCGCGACGCAAAATGGCGACAGCGGGGCTCGATATCCTTCCCGGCCCTGACTGGGCGGTACATCATAGGACGGCGTCTCGTCGTCGAACACAAACTCCGTGATCAGCGCTCCGCCAGCGTTTGACGACATCACGCCGCTGCCCAGCAGAAAAAGGAGCAGCGCGCGCGAGCGCCGCTGATCCCAGGCCTCGGTCGCCATCTCGTGCAGCAAGTACTGTTGCAGGCGCTCGTCGACAATCTGTGGCAAGCACACGAGACGCCCTTCCCCATAGCCGCGCGTCACCTCCCTCGCGCCCACGTACATCGGGTTTTCGCGGCGAAAGCCCTGGCGCACGAGGTGATTCATCAGGTCATCGAGCAAGGTGACGTAGCGCTGCAGTGTCGAGGCGCGCGCGCGCCTGGACGCGTGGCTACCTTTACCCGGAACGCCGGGGTCCCGTCCAGGAAGGTTGGCGAGAAAATCGCTGACCTGCGCAGGCCCGATGGAGAGCATGTTGAGGCCGCGCTCCTCGAGGAACTTGGTGAAAGCGCCAAACATGGAGCGAAATTGCTTGATCGAAACGTCGGAGTACCCAGTATTTTTCCCTTGTGGGTGAGCGATGTAATTGACCCAGTGCTCAAAAGCAAGCGTGGGCGCGCTCACCCAGCAGTCCCTGTCGGACGACGGGTCTTCTAGTACTTCAGGGCTCTCGAATAGGTCATTGATCATCATGGAACCTCGCTTGTTCCGAGCGTGTGGCCGCAAGAATATCAAAAATCTGCTTTGTTTACAGTTGGTTATACGCCAATGAATGTCGATATTTTCAACACACTCCGGGGCTACGTTGATAGCCTGGCCCCCGCTACTGGTGGCGGGTTTTCGGCCCGGAGGGCCGCTCGGCGGGGTTAATAATTGGCTCGCCGTATATTAACTTTGCCCCCCAGGCTGACGACTTTTCCGTTCAGCGGCAGCGAAAGCTGATCACTGAAGCCGCGGGCCGCATCGCGCCGGACTTTCCTTTGGCGGCGTGCCTCCCTCCGACGCTCGGCCGGCGTAAGAGCGTGCCGCCTCGGATCCGCGGCCTGGGGCTCAATGGAGCGCGGCACCCCACTTTCGACTCCGGGCAGGGGCGCCGCCGGCTTTTTCACGCTACGCCGTCTGGTGAAACTGCCGTAGTAGGAGTTCGTCACCGCCAGACGCGAGTGACCCAGGCTTTCACTCACCTGCCCCTGCACCCGCGAAATCTCGTCTTTCGGCATTTGATCCGCTTCCCCGCCAAGCGTTGCTGGAACCAGCCCCTGAAGCAAGGCTTCGTTCTCCGCATACTCGGCCCGCAAGCCGTGCCCCGTCACCCCGGACATCCGCCGGGAAATGCCCAGGCGGCGTAACCAACGCAAGTACTCAGCGCAGTTATATTCGAGGCTCGCAGCTTTACCACGCCGCGTTACGTACCAACCAAGGTGATGGGTCTTCAGGGTTCGCTCCTTCACAAAGTCGAGCGTTGCCCTCTGCAATTCGGAAGAGATTGGGATCAGACGAGGCCTGCCGCCTTTCGGACCGCTGTTAGGGTAGATCGCGAGTGCATTGCCTCGATCGGCCTTCCATGGCTTGAGCATCACGAGCTCTTGCCGGCGCAAACCGAAAACCACCGCGATGCGCAGCATCAGGCCCAGCTTTTCGTCCAGGGCATCCGCCTCGGCAATTTTCGCCTCAACGTTGACACCATTCTCGCTCCATGAACGAGACCGCTCCGCGATCGCACTCGTGCGCAGATCCTTTGGATCCACCCCCGGCAAATACACAGGCAAACTCTTCACCATGCCGCGTTTGCCAATCCAGCCGGAAAACTTGCGCAGAACTGACAAACTCAATCGCATCGAGCTGACCGCGCGATCTTTCCGGTGCCAGTGATTCACCAACGCCTGAATGTGCTTCTCGCTGAGGTTGTGCGGGCTCTGCAATTTGAAGCCAAGACTCTCTCGCAGAGTATTGAAAACGCTGAACAACTCGGTGGCTACTAACTGCCGTGTACGGAATGAAGCGACGTTCCCGTTGACCCGAACGCCCGCGTGCGCGTCAATCAGGGCCTGTAGCTGGTTTCGCCAGCCGTCACCTTCCAGCCCGCTTTGACTCAGACCTCGCTGCTTCCCCGCTGCCACTCCCACATCCCGTTGGTTCGCTCTATCCATGATTGCTTGACCCTTCAGCTGCAGCGGCACCTTTCACGGCGCCGCAACGCCCCGCCGGCATGCCATCGCATGTCGACCCCTTGGTGTCATTGCCCATCTCGCCATGGACTTTCGCGCTTCGGTGCGCGCCGAGCAGACAACTCGGTACTCAACTGCGTGGCTCAAGCCCAGGAGATTGGGCGACCTTAAAAACGTGCGATTGCGCGGACCTCTCCACCACTGGTACTTCGATAATCCACGCCCCACGCCTTACGGTTGGTGGGTTGCCTAGCCCTATAGGCTGGCGCCGGCCCTCACGCGGAACCATACGATGCGCGCCCTCCAGTCACGATGACCGGAAGTTACAGGTAGCGCATTTACCTGAAATGAGTTTTAACTCCTGCCTGTGCAGGCTGAGCCCTCTGTGATCCGGTACCTACGCACCGACAATCACAGCCCGTCAGAAGACGGCAAAAGCCTCTTTTGCGACGATCACGATTTCCTTCGAAATTTCGTGATGTATTTTTGAAGTAGTTCCAAATCGCCTCGCAAGTCGCACTGGGTAAGGGTTTTGCCTTCCCTTAGTGTTCCATAGTGCTTCCAAAGCATGCGAGCGAAAAAAAATGCGCTTACGCGCTGTCACTTTCATAAACCAGAGAAAAGCTATACACACCAAGCTGATTCTGGGGGTGCTGGTTCGATGCGAGTCGAGAGCCAGCTCATGCCACTACAGTGGCGAGTCGGTACCTCTGAGCGCTACGAAGCGCTGCTGGCCTTAAGTTAAGCACACCAATCGACTTCTGACAAGAGCATTGCAGAAAAATCGCTGTGCGTAAGCCGGCCGCGATACCTCAGCTAGAGACGGCCGACGTGGGGCACCAACCGCGGGACATCTTAACCAGATGTAAAAGAGGTGTTCGGGAGGCACTAAAGAGGCGTTAGGGAGGCGCTAAAGAGGCTTCTCATCGATCAATTCGAATAAGGCTCGCTTTCATGCAATTCCCGTCCCGCACTTCTCGCGCGGCTGGAGCCAAGACCGCGCGCTTGAACTAGGTGCGAATGTGCGCGCGCAAGTGGAAGCGATGCGGAGGCGATGAGATCAAGCGCATGCAGAAAATCAGCAGACGACCGTTCGTCTCAAGCGTGGCATCACTGCGGAATTACCATCTCGGAAAATTCAAAAGACCTCGTCTGTTTCGGCAACCGTGTAACCCCGAAGCGGTCAGCGTTGTACCTTACAGACTTTATGCTTTAGCCGCGCCAAGATATTCGGATCAGGGACTGCTTTGGCCGACCGACGACCGACGATGCCGTCGCACCACGCTTGGACTGGTGGATGGCGCATGTCGACCCTTTGCAGACATCCAGTTTCCGACGCCATTGGGTGACTGTTCAAAATCAGCGAGCGGACATTCACCAAGCACGATAAACAGCACACGAAAATTCGATTACTTAGCGTTTTCCACCAAGGCGACGAGACCCGCCTGCATCGCCTCCCTGCATTCCACGGTCAAACACAAGTGGCAGGCTGCGATTAAGGTGGCGTCGCGACAGTTTTTGTAAGAAAGCCGCACCCCACGAGGCACCGGCTCAATGCCAGCGAGGCACTTTCGATGCCGCGTTTTATGCGTTTTCGTTTCGTTCGACCTTCGTGTTCGTGAAACGAGCCGGGCTGGGAATCGGCTCATTCTACAAGCGCGCCGGTTCAACGAGCAAAAATTTTCACACAGCCATCGGGGCAAGTTTTATCGCCCGCGGCAACCGGAACGAAGAATGAACCATCGGCGCCGGCAACGGAGTGCGCATTCCTGCCACTGGGCACGTTACCCAACCAGCGCTCGTGCTTTGCGTCGATCAGCCCAAGCACCGGACCACCCGGATTGGCGACCGCAGCCAGCGCATAGCGTCCCGACCGGGCGTCGTACCAGATCTCATCCGAGCCGCCGACCTGCGGGAATGTCTGAAGCACCTTTCCGGTGCTCGCATCAAGTACCAGCGAATGAGCTGGGAAGCCCGCGTGCACCGCGTCGTCGCTGCAGCCAACAAGCAGCCGGTTCTTCGGTCCGAGGGCCAATCCCGCCGGCATGCACTGGGACACCTCGTCCATGCCGACGAGCTTGCGCTGCCGCGGATCGATCACCGCTATCCCTCCTTTAGCCGGCTTGCCGTCGAGTTCCGGGATGGCGAGGAAGATCATCCCGCTACGAGAATCCCAAACGGGCTGCTCCAGGCCGCTTGTCGCTCGCGGCAGCTCGATGCGCGACTTGACCGCATAGGGCGCGCGAGACGATATCAACGTTACGAACGGCGGCTGATCGGCGTTATTCGCCGCAACCACCAAGTGATCTCGTCGATCGTAGCCGAGTTCGTCGACACGCTTGAGCCCACCAGTCGAGACTGAGGCGACGGTGCGCCGGGTTTTGAGATCGATGATCTTGACGCTGCTATTGCCGTCGCCTGCCCATATCTGGCGGCCATCGATAATGGTCACCCCATTCGGGCCTCCTTGATCGCCCGGCTTGGCGCCGGCAAACCCTCCTACTTGACCCAGAATGCGACGGGTATGGGTATCGATCAGATCGACCGAAGCATTCGACCGGTCAGCCAAAGCATAAACACCGTGCGCAGCAAAGCCGATATCGAAGCTTTTCAGTGGCGAGCCGGGGAGCGCGATGCGATCGACTTGCCTGGCCGGCTCGTTTGCTTGCGCGGAGGCAAGTAAGGCCAGACACAGGACGAAGCAACTGCGGCGAAAAATTTTAGCCATGGTTTCACTCATGTTGACAGAATTGAAAAAGATAAATCCACAGGGGCGGGCTAGTACGTCCATGCCTGAGGGAGGAGCGCCCGAAGGCGCTCCCCATGACGATGGCCGTCACTACGCACCCGCTGGCTCGCCGCGCCGGGTCATCAACTCGATCAGCACGGGCATGACCACCAGCACCAGCGGCAGTTGCACCAGGGCGCCGGCGATGATGGCGATGGCCAGGGGCTGCAGCATCTGGTCGCCCGAGCCGCTGATGGCCGCGCCCAGCGGCACCAGCGCCAGGATCATCGCCAGGGTGCTCATCACGATCGGGCGCAGCCGGTTGAGCGC
>JAGXBI010000394.1 GCA_018971155.1 Burkholderiales bacterium | reverse complement strand
CGCCGCCGAGAATCGGAAACGCCGACACGATCCGGTAGCCCTCGCGCCAGCTCCCCGACCAGGCAATCAGATGCTGGGAAACCACCGGCCACACCGATTGGCCCAGGCCATAGCCGACCGTGGCCAGGGCAATCGCCGCGCCGAGCCGCCGGTTGAACCACTGCGGCAGCACCGAGACATAGCCGAGCGACGTGGTGGGCGCGCCGAGGAAACCGATCGCGAAGGTCAGCGCGACGAACAGCGCGAGCGTGCCGCGAAAGAAAGACAGGGCGAACATCAGCGCGCCCATCAGCACGGCCGATGCGAGGGCCACCGGCCGCACGCCGAAGCGGTCGATCAGATGCCCGCATAACGGCGCGCCGATGCCGCAACCCAGCAGCGCGGCCGAAAAGGCCAGCGACAGGTCGGCCCGGCCCCAGCCAAACTCCGCCAGAATAGGGCGCATGAAAATCATCAGGCTCGGGAAGAAGAAGCAGCCGAACCCGACGAAACCGCCGATCGCCACCCCGCCGATAATCGCCGCATACCCAAGCGCGGGCAGCGCGCGCTCCGTATGATTTGTCATTGTGTTGTCTCCTTGATGTATATGCGCCGCTATTCGTGCGGCTTGTCGATGCCAACCGTTGCTAGAGGTCGATGCGCATCAGGTCGTGCGCCAGCCGCAACGGGCCGCGGTAATGCTTGCGAATGTCGGCGACGATCTCGTCCATCAGATGCGGCCCCATCAGATCCACCGGCAGATGTTTGGCGGCGGCGCGCTTGAGCACCGGGCTGGTCGAATCGAAGTGCCCGAAGTGCGTCGCAACCAGGCTCTTTACATTGGCGCGCGTCGCAATCTCGCCCAGCGCCGTCGGGCTGGTGTGCGAATACGTGCCCACGCCGGTTTTCGCGCGATGGGCGATGAACGATTCCGGGAACGTGCATTCGTGGATCAGCAAATCGGCATTCCTGGCCAGATTGACCATCGCCTCGCACGGCGCGGTGTCGCCGCTGAACGCGATGACCTTGCCCTCGGCTTCGACCCGCACGCCGAAACATTCGCAAACCTCGCGCGGCAGGTGCTCGACCCAGTCGACGGAAATTTTCACGTCATTGTCTTCGAAGACCACGCCGGGGCTGACCTCCAGCACCTCCGGGCGCATCGCCTCGAGGTTTTGCTGGCGCACCGGATAGGCGCTGCGCGCCTGGAAATCGGTATGGTACGCGCCGTGCTCGAACAGATGATTGACGAAATGGCGCGTGCCCTTTGGGCCGAGCAGCAGCGGTGCGCCGGTCTTGTTGAGCATCCAGCTCGAAATGACGAAATACGGGTAGTCGCAAATATGGTCGTGATGCAGGTGGGTCAAAAACACGAAGCCCACCGAGGCGGGATCGACGTTCGCGCGCACCATCTGGCGCGTCGCACCCTCGCCGCAGTCGAATAGATAGTGCCGGCCGTTGTTCAACGTCAGAAGAATGGCTGACTGGGCGCGGTCGGGGTCGGGCAGCGCGGCGCCGGTGCCCAGCATGGTGATTTTCATGGTGTCTCCTTGATCGAATTTCTCTAGCCAGTATAGTGGGCGGTATAAAAACCAATTAATGAAGAATTCGGCGTCAGTGACAACCTATAGGAATAGCTGAATGACAACGGAAATTCATGTGCCGCCCATCCAGCGGATTCGCTCGCGCCTGCGCATCAGGCACCTGGAACTGCTGCTGGCGCTGGACGAGGCGCGCAGCCTGCATCGGGCCGGCGCGCGCATGAACATGACGCAATCGGCGGCCAGCAAATTGCTGGTGGAAATCGAGGGCATGTTCGGCGTGCAGCTTTTCGTGCGCTCGCGCCGTGGCATCGCGCCGACCGAGGTCGGCGCCGCGTTGCTGCGCAAGGCCTCGCTGTTGCTGGCCGAACTCGATGGTGCGCGCGATGAAATCGAGAGTCTCACGCAAGGCCTGTCGGGCCGCATACGCGTGGGCGCGCAGCAGGTGGTGCTGCCGTTGCTGGTGCCGCAGGCGCTGGCGCATTTGCGCGCCACCCACCCGGGCATCACGATCGAATTGCAGGAGGGCGCCAACGACGTGCTGTATAACGCGCTCGGGCGCGGCGAGATCGACTGCGTGCTGGGGCGCCTGATCAGGCCGGCCGCATCCAGCCAGTATCACTGGGAGGTGCTGCACGAGGAGCCGGTATGCGTGGTGGCCCGGGTGGGCCACCCGCTGGCCGGGGCGCGGCGGATTTCGGCGAGCGTGCTGGCGCGTCAGGCGTGGATTCTCCCGCCCCGCGAGGCGCCGCTGCGGCAGGCCATGGAACATTACTTCATGAGCGAGGGACTGAGCCTGCCGACGGCCGCGATCGAGTCGCTATCCGAGTTGTGCAACAACGTGATCATGCGCGATACCGACATGGTCGGCGTGATGCCGCTGGGCGTCGCGAATTACTACGCGTCGCTCGGTATCCTGGCCATTCTGCGCTTCGATCATCAGTGGGCGTTACCGCCGGTCGGCGTCGTCATGCGCGCCGAGACGCGCGATTCACCGGCATTCGCCAATTTCCTGTCGACCCTGCGCGCAGTCGCGAAAACGATGGCGCCGATCGCCCGGCAAAATCACAAGCGCCGATAGGCCGAACGCGGCCGGCGCGGTGTAGGGGGCACGCTTTGGCGTGCCGCGGCCGCACGCTACACCCCAAGCTCCACCTCGTCGAGCCGCCGCCATTTGTAAATCGCGATCGAGATTGCCCAGCTCGCGGCGAACAGGCCGATGATGAGAGCGCCGAGCGTGCCGAAGTCGCGGTCGAGCGAGGCGATCGCTTGCCAGGCCGCGCCTTTGAGTTGCAGGCGGTCGACGGCCAGCCCGAGCGTCTCGATCGCGCCGACGGCGAAAGCCGCCACGACCGAGATCGAGGTGATCGTGAGGTTGTAGTAGAGCTTGCGGATCGGCTTGACGAAGGCCCAGCCATAGGC
>JAGXBI010000053.1 GCA_018971155.1 Burkholderiales bacterium | reverse complement strand
TTATCACCGCCGCGCCGGCGGCCAGTCGCAGTTTTCGGCATTGCTCGAACTGGCCCCGAGGTCCGATCGCATTCAGACCGCGCTGGCCTATGCCAAGCAGCATTTGCACACAGCCCTGTCGGTCGAGCAATTGGCCGAGGCGGCCCACTTGAGTCCCCGTCAGTTCAGCCGGACGTTTCGTGCCGAGACCGGGCAATCCCCGGCCAAGGCGGTCGAGCATCTGCGTCTCGAAGCCGCACGCCTGATGCTGGAGTCGGGACGGCACCCGATCGACGTGATCGCCCACGAGACCGGCTTCGGCGATCGCGAGCGCATGCGCCGCGCGTTCCTGCGCGCCTTCGGCCAGCCGCCGCAGGCGATCCGCCGCACGACGCGAGGCGAGCACGCGCAGCCGATTTGACGAAATCGGCACAGCGGGACCGGCAGCGGTTCAGGCGTCCAGAACAGCTCCCGCCTTCTGCCCCAGGCCAAGCCGCTCGAGCAGTCCCGTCAGGGCTTCGCTGCAAGGCTGCCGCACTTTGAGCGAGAGCAGCGGATCGGCTCGGGTGTGCCCAAGATTGACCGCGGCGATCGGCTTGCCCCACTGGCTGGCCAGCACACAGAAGCGATAGCCGGAGAACACCATCAGCGAAGATCCGACCACCAGCAGGGCGTCGGCCTGCTCGAGCGCGCGCCGCGCCGCATCGACGCGTTCGAGCGGCACGTTCTCGCCGAAAAACACCACGTCGGGCTTGAGCATGCCGCCGCAGTTCCGGCATGTCGGAATACGAAACGTTTCGAAATTCTCGACTTCGAGGTCCGCGTCGCCGTCCGGCGCCGGTTCGGCCGACCGGGCAGCCGCACGCTCGACGAAGTGCGGGTTTTCTGCCACCAGCACCGCCTGGATGTCGGCGCGCGCATGGTTGGTCCGGCAAGCCAGGCAGATCACCTGCCCGATATTGCCGTGCAACTCGATCACATCCCCGCTGCCGGCGCGTTGATGCAGACCGTCGACATTTTGCGTGACCAGCTGCCGCACATGCCCCGCTTCGGCAAGGCGCGCCAGCGCATAGTGCGCGGGGTTCGGCGCGGCCTGCGCTACCACCGGCCAGCCGTGCAGGCTGCGCGCCCAGTAGCGCTGTCGCGCCAGTGCGGAGCCGAGGAATTCCTTGAGCTGAATCGGCTGCCGGGAGCGCCAGGCGCCCGTCTCGTCGCGATAACCGGGAATCCCCGAGGCGGTGCTCAGACCCGCGCCAGAGAGCACCAGCAAGCGCGGATGGCGCGCCACGAAACCGTGCAGCGCATCCGCGGCCCGCGCGTCGTGGGTTGGAGTCGGCTCTGACGGCGCCATGAATGTCAGGCGATCGCGTCGAGCGCCTTGGCCAGCGTCGCAACGCTACGCTCGACGTGGTGCAGTTTATCGAGACCGAACAGACCGATACGGAAGGTCTTGAAATCGGCCGGCTCGTCGCACTGCAGCGGCACGCCGGCGGCGGCCTGCACCCCGGCGGAGACGAATTTCCTGGCCGACTGGATGGCCGGATCGTCGGTATAGCTGACCACCACGCCCGGCGCCTCGAAGCCGCGCGCGGCCACGCTCTTGAAGCCTCGCTCGGCCAGCAGCGCACGCACCCGATCGCCCAGCATCTGTTGCTCGGCGCGCACCTTATCGAAGCCATAGGCCGCCGTCTCGGCCATCACGTCGCGCAGTCCGATCAGGGCATCGGTCGGCATCGTCGCGTGATAGGCGAAGCCGCCCTGCTCGTACGACTCCATGATTTGCAGCCATTTGCGCAGGTCGCAGGCGAAACTGGTGCTGACGGTGCCGTCGATGCGCTCGCGCGCCTGAGCGCCGAGCATCACCAGCGCGCAACACGGCGAAGCGCTCCAGCCCTTTTGCGGCGCGCTGATCAGCACGTCAACGCCGCATGCCTGCATGTCGACCCAGATTGCGCCGGAGGCAATGCAATCGAGCACGAACAGGCCGCCCACCGAGTGCACGGCATCGGCGACCCGGCGCACGTAATCGTCGGGCAGGATGATGCCCGAGGAGGTTTCGACGTGCGGCGCGAACACCACGTCGGGCTTGCCGGCCTTGATCGCCGCCACCACCTCGTCGATCGGCGGCGGCGCGAACGCCGCCTGCGGGCCGTCTTCGACCGGCCGCGCCTTCAGCACCTGGGTGGTGGCAGGGATGCCGCCCATCTCGAAAATCTGGGTCCAGCGATAACTGAACCAGCCGTTGCGGATCACCAGGCATCGCTTGCCGGTGGCGAATTGCCGCGCGACCGCTTCCATGCCGAAAGTGCCGCTGCCGGGCACGATGATCGCCGAATGGGCGTGATAGACCTGCTTCAGGGTGTTCGAGATGTCTTTCATCACCCCTTGAAACAGGGCAGACATATGATTGACCGCACGATCGGTGTACACCACCGAATATTCGAGCAGTCCGTCGGGATCGATGTTGGGCAGTAGGCTAGGCAATTTGGTCTCCAGCGAAAAGGCGTGAAAGCGGCGCAGCCGATACGGTCCGAACGCGCTGTGCGGCCGCCGACCGAGGCAGCCGCAGCTCCCCGCTGCGCCCGCGGTCCGACTCGGCCTGATGGAATCCGATTCTAGACCATTGCGACATTTCGTGGGATACACCGATCCGCCCCCGAAACGGGTTGTCCCGCGGCGCAACCGCAGCGATGGCGGCGCGCTGCATTTTTCAACCTGCCGCGGCCAACGCGCCAGAGCAACTGCTGCCTTGCCCGGCGGTGCATCCGTAGCAGTGCTCGCCGACCTGGATCGGGTTTCCCTCGAGCGATTCGTCGAGCAGGATCGACAGCGGCACGCGGCGCTGGCCGTCCCGCACGAGCGCAATGCCCAGCATCTGATTGAAATCGCAGTCGTGCAAATACCCCTGCCAATCGACGCTGATCAGCTCCCGGCACATCACGCCGTCGAGATTGACAGCCTGATAACTTTGCTTGAGCAACGCCATATAAGACGCGAATTCGCCTCTCGACACCAAGGTGCTGCCGAACCGCTGAATCGGCATGTTCGTGATGGTGATCAAACGCGTGAAGACAATCCCGAACTGCTCGCCCAGAATGCGGCGATAGTCGGCTTCGAGCATTTGCTGCGGCGGCGGCAACACGGGGCCCTGGGGGTTGTAGACCAGGCTCAGGGACAACCCGGATCCCGGCATGCCGTAGCCCAATGCGTTGAGCCTGCGCAGGCCGCGAAGACTCGACTCGAACACCCCGTCGCCGCGTTGCTTGTCGACGTTCTCCATCGAGTAGCACGGCAACGAAGCGACGATCTCGACGCCCTGGCCTGCCAGGAAATCGGCCAAGGTTTCGTGCCCAGCGACTTCGAGAATGGTCAGATTGCAGCGGTCGATCACATGCACGCCCACGGCCCTGGCCTGCGCGACCAGCCAGCGAAAGTTCGGGTTGAGCTCAGGCGCACCGCCGGTCAAGTCGAGTGTGCCAACGCGATGTTTTGCCAATACCGCCAGTACCGTGTCGATCACCTCCCGGCTCATGGTTTCGGTGCGGTGCGGGCCTGCCGCGACATGACAATGCACGCAGGACTGGTTGCAGCGATACCCAAGGTTGACCTGCAGCGTCTGGAGCGCACGGCGCCGCAGCGCGGGGAAATCTGTTGTTTTCAGCAGTGGGAATGTGTTGTGCATGGCAGGTTACTCAGCGACTGTGGCCGACTATGCCCCATTTGACGAACAACGCGCGGCTTTCCTTACAACCATTTCGCAAGATTCATCGATCCGCTGCATTTGCGCGGGTCGGCCGTCGATCGCCGGCAACCTCAACCAACTCGGCGCGGCATCGCGACGTCGTTTCCGCGCTCGCTGTAATAATTCCGAGGCATCCTCGTCCAATAGGCAAGCGGGTGGTTTGCGTTCCGGGTTTACGCGGCGTCGTGGTGCGCATCCGGGAACAGTATCATGAGCGAGCGCACGGCGGCAAACCCGTCCGTTTCGCGCCCCTGGCATGATTTACTGTCGCCCCACCCATTACAACGTTAACCCATGAATCCTTTGGCTGGTGAAGATCCTTACCATGAACTCTCTGTGCTGCGGCGGGATATGTTGCGTTTCGCCGAACTGCAGTTGCGCGACACGGCCGCTGCCGAAGATGCCGTGCAAGACGCCATGGTCGCCGCGATGACACGGATTTCATCCTTCGAGGGCCGCGCTCAGATCAGCACCTGGCTGTTCGCGATCCTGAAGAACAAGATCATCGACATCCTGCGCGCGCGCTCGCGCTTCGTGCCCCTGGAGATCGACGTCGACGACATTCCCGAAGACACCTTCGACGGGTTGTTCGACGACCGGGGCCACTGGGCGAAACACGAACGCCCCGCGGCCTGGGGCGATCCGGTAGACGCGCTGTCGCGCCAGCAGTTCTGGGTGGTATTCCAGGCTTGTCTGGATCGCCTGCCCGTCAATACAGCACGCGTTTTCATGATGCGGGAGTTTCTGGGGCTCGGCGTCGACGAGGTTGTCGCCCAGCTGGGCATCTCGAAAACCAATTGCGGCGTCATTTTGCATCGCGCCCGCATGACCTTGCGCGTGTGTCTGCAAACGCGCTGGTTCGACACCAAGGAGCCCACATGCTGAGCTGCAAGGAAGCGACCCGCCTCGCCTCGAAATCGCTCGACGAAGCACTGACCCCGGCCGAGCGCGCCAGCTATAAATTTCATTTGATGATGTGCCCGGGTTGCCGGCACTTCCGGCAAAACCTCCTCTTTTTGCGGCAAGCCGGCGAGCAGGCCAAGCCGATGCCGCCTGCTGACACGGCGCCCGCCGAATAGCGTTCGAGACACGCCAGACAGCGCCAACCTCCGGAGACACACGCCAATGAAGCTGCTTTTCGCCCGGCTCGATCGGGCCAGCTGGAACAAGGTACACACCGCCATCACGATCGCGCTGGGCGTGGGCTGGCTGCTCGACGCCTTCGAGGTGACCATCGTCAACAACGTGATCGGGGTGTTTCGCGACCAATGGCATCTGAGCAATCTGCAGGCGTCCTGGGTGCTCAGCATCTGGTTTGTCGGTATCATGTTCGGCGCCTACGTGTTCGGCTATCTGGCGGACCGCTTCGGACGCAAGCGGCTATTCGTCGTGACCCTGGCAATGTACGGGACGTTCACGTTCCTGACGGCCTTTGCCTGGAACTACCCGTCGCTGATGGTGCTGCGCCTGCTCACCGCAATCGGCGTGGGGGCCGAATATGCGGCGATCAACGCGGCGATCAGCGAATTCATTCCGGCCCGCCATCGCGGCAAAACCAACGCCACGGTGATGAATTTCTGGTCGCTGGGAGCGATTCTGGCGGCACTCGTCACGCTGTTCCTGATCAACCGGCTGCCGCCCGATGTCGGCTGGCGCGCGGCGTTCGGCTTCGGTGCGCTGATCGCGCTGTGCGCCGGGCTGGCGCGCCGCTATATTCCGGAGTCGCCGCGCTGGCTGGCGGCGCACGGCAATCTGAACGAGGCCTCGGCCGTCGTCGAGCAGGTCGAACAGGGCCGTTTCGACTCACGTGCCAGAGGCAACGGCCGGCCCAGGCAAGCAGCCAACACCCCCGATCGCGCAACCTTCTGGATGCAAACGCGCGAATTGATCGAGCGTTATCCGTGGCGGCTGGCGCTGGGCAGCCTGCTCGACTTCTCGGAAGCGGCCGGCTACTACGGATTGTTTGCCTTTCTGGCGCTGTTCATTTTGCCGGCGGTGCATGTCAGTACGCATTTCGTGCCATGGTTCTACTTGATCGGCAACGTCGGAGCCCTGCTCGGCGGGGTAACCGTCGCGCTACTGCTCGATCGCGCGGGCCGCAAGCTGACTGTGCCGATCGCCTATGCGCTGGCCGCGGCAGGCGTTTTACTGATGGCCGCGGCGACCCAGACGCACGACTGGCGCTGGGTTCTGGCCGCCTTTACCCTGGCCAACCTGTTTGCCACCGGCAGCTGGATCTCGGCGTACCCGACTTTTTCCGAGATTTTCCCGACCCATTTGCGTTCGACCGGCATCGGCCTGTCGGTCGCCGTGGGACGCCTGGGCGCGTTCGGCGCGCCGCTGGCGCTGACGGCGGTGGCAACCCATTTCGGCATGATGCCCGCGCTAATGCTGTTGGCCTCGTTCTGGCTGATCGGCGCACTGGCCATGGTGCCCTGGTATTTCAGGGGGGTCGAGGGCAAGGGCGTGCCGCTCGAAGCAATGTGCCGATGAGCGCGTTCGAACCCGTTCATGCAACCACAAAGGCGCAATATGGAGCAGATTGATTTCGGCATCATCGGCGGCAGCGGCCTGTATCGCATGGCCGAACTTCAGGACATCGAGGAAATCACGCTCGACACCCCGTTCGGGCCGCCATCGGATGCGCTCATTACCGGCCGGCTAGGCCGCGCGCGCGTGGCGTTCCTGGCGCGCCACGGCCGCCATCACTCGCTGCTGCCCGACGAGGTGCCCTACCGCGCCAATATTCATGCACTCAAGCAACTCGGGGTGCGCTACCTGATCTCGGTATCGGCAGTCGGCTCCCTGCAGGAGGCGATCCGCCCGCTCGACATGGTGCTGCCCGATCAGTTCATCGATCGCACGCACCGGCGCGAGCAGACTTTCTTCGGACAAGGCATCGTCGCGCATATCGCTTTCGCCAAGCCGGTTTGCACGGCACTCGCCGACCTGATCGCGACCGCCGCCGCCCAAGCCGCACCCGAGGTTCGCCTGCACCGGGGCGGCACGTATGTTTGCATCGACGGACCGGCGTTTTCGACCTATGCCGAGTCGCAGTTATTCCGCAGCTGGCAGGCATCGGTCGTCGGAATGACCAATCTGCCCGAAGCCAAGCTCGCGCGCGAAGCCGAAATTGCCTATGCGACCCTGGCGCTGGTGACCGATTACGATTGCTGGCATCCGACCCACGAGAGTGTGACAGTCGAGTCGGCCATCGCGAACCTGGGGCGCAATGCAGCCAACGCCCAGCGAGTCATTTATCGTGCCATCGAGTTGCTGGCCGACGCGCCGCCGGCCTCGGCCGCGCATGATGCGCTGCGCACCGCGCTGGTTACACCGCTGGCCGACGCGCCGGCGCAGACCAAGGCGCGGCTGGCCGCACTGCTCGCCAAATATGAATAAGACGCCAATCGCTCTGTCGATCGTCGTGCCGGTACTCAATGAGGCGAGCGGCATCGCCGTCGTGCTGCGCCGGCTTGCGCCGCTGCGCGCGCTGGGCGCCGAGATCATCGTGGTCGACGGCGGCAGCGACGATGCGACCCGCGAGCTGGCGGCGCCTCTTGCCGACAAACTGGAGCGGGCGCCACGCGGCCGTGCCGCGCAGATGAACGCCGGCGCTGCCTTGGCACACGGCAACGTGCTGCTGTTTCTGCATGCCGATACCCTGTTGCCAGCCGGTGCCGACCGACTGGTAAGCGCCGCGTTGTACGACGGAACCCGTGTCTGGGGCCGCTTCGACGTATGCATCGAGAGCCGCCATCGGCTATTGCACGTGGTCGCGGCAATGATGAACCTGCGCTCCCGGATCACCGGCGTGGCGACCGGCGATCAGGCCATCTTCGTCACACGCCTCGCATTCGAGCAGGCGGGCGGCTTTGCGCCGATCGCGCTGATGGAGGACATCGCACTGAGCAAGCGCCTCAGGCGCATCTCGCCGCCGGCGTGCATCGACACGCCGGTCATTACCTCGGGGCGGCGCTGGGAGACTCGCGGTGTGTGGCGCACCATTGCACTCATGTGGGGACTGCGCCTGGCTTACGTTTGCGGCGTGGCACCGGCCACGCTGGCGCGCTGGTATGGCAGCCTGCCGGTAGCCCCGGCCGCGCCCAGGGAGCATCAAGCCGATGGTCTTTCCCGCTGACGGTCATATCGCGGTGTTCACCAAGCCGCCGGTCCCAGGCCTGGTGAAAACGCGCCTGGTCGCCGCGCTCGGTGCCCACGGCGCGGCCGCGATGCATGAGCACCTGCTGGTTCGCACGCTGCGCACGGTCACCGGTACCGGCGCCTCGGCTTCACTGTGGATCGCCGGCGACACCGCCGACGCGGCCCTGCGCGCATGCACCGACGAGTTCGCCCTGCCGGTTCATCGGCAAACCGGCGACGATCTCGGCCAGCGCATGGCTGCGGCACTGCGCGCCTCGCTCGGCACTTACCGGCGCGTTTTGCTGATCGGTTCGGATTGCCCGGTGCTGACGACCGCGCACCTGCATGAAGCGGCCGACCGACTTGACCATGACACGCCGGCGGTATTCATTCCGGCCGAGGACGGCGGCTATGTCCTGGTCGGTGTTTTCGCCACGCCGGACGAGCACCTCGCCACGCTGTTGCACGCCGCTTTCCACGACATCCCATGGAGCACCGCGCATGTCATGCGCATCACCCGCGAGCGCCTCGCGGCCGCGCGCGTTCACTGGGCCGAACTGCCGCCGCTGTGGGATATCGATCGTCCCGAAGATCTCACTCGCTTGCGCGACACGCTGCGCTGAGCGGCCCCGGCCGGCCTGCGATGGGCGCCACCAATGCGCCATCAGGGCGATGCATGGTCTGGCTCTGCCCACGCCAGCTTTCGATAGTCGAAACCAGCGAGCAACGTCGGCTTGACGATGGCGAAATAGGGCGACGCATCGAAATCCCTGGGCACGAAAAGACTGTGGTGCCGCACGCGGAGAATCTCCCGCACGCAATCCGGGCAATCGGTCTGGCCGGCGGGCTCGGACTCGACGATCGGCAAGATGGGATACCCGATCGACTGAAACGCTTGCGCGATCAATGTCGAACAGATGGCCCGCGTCGGATCGCCGCTGCCGAACGCCAGCATTCGGCGGCGCCAGCGCGTGGGTACGGGAGGCGTGGGGATCAGGTAACGAGCCAGATCGACCACGTTTTTAAGGTCGTAACGATGCCCGATGCGGGCACAGGCGTAATCGACGACACGCTGCAGATCACCCGGGATCAATCCGACCGGCCGGCATATCCGGCAATGCAAACCCGCAAATTCGGCCAGCGTGACACGTCTGACGCCGTCGACAATATCCGCCTCGACAAAGGAGACATCCCCCCGTTCCCCGACCGCGTCGTTACCGACACACAGCGCGGCATGCGACCAGGTCGATTGAGTCAGGTATTTGATCGCCACGCTGACACGGCTGTTACCCTCGACTAGCAGCACATCGCCCGGGCGCAATACGGCGGTCAGTGCGGCAGGGCGGGACGCGAGCGACGTTCCATGAACATGAACGGGGCGACTCAGCCAGGCGCCGAGCCAACCTCCCAGGCGGCGAGCCAGTGGATTCATCGGTCTCCTCCCGCAACGCGAGCCGCCAATCTCATATCGGTCAGCCTCCTACATTCATCGCCAGGCGTCGTTCGAACGCCAATCGGCGGTACCGGAAAAACGGATTCGAGTCGCGTCATGACGAGGCCCCCCCGCGCCGCCACGCATGAAAACGCGCCAGCCACGCGAGTACACGTTGCGGCGCGTGTGCCCGCCTCCAGACGCCGGCGGCGTATTTGTTGGCCTCGGTCATGGTCGGGTAGATGTGGATGGTGCCGAGTATCTTATTGAGTCCGATACCATGCTTCATCGCCAATATATATTCGGCTATCAGCTCGGCGGCATGCTCACCGACGATCGTCACGCCAAGAATCCGGTCTTTGCCCGGCACCGTCAGCACTTTGACGAAGCCGTGCGCTTCGCCGTCGGCAATTGCGCGATCCAACTCGCCGATGTCGAACTTCGTAATTTCATGCGCAATGCCTTGCTCCCGCGCTTCCAGCTCGTTGAGGCCGACGCGGGCGATTTCCGGCTCGATGAAGGTGGCCCACGGAATCACCGAATAATCCGCCTTGAATTTCTTGAACGGGTCGAACAGCGCGTTGACGGCTGCGTACCATGCCTGATGAGCCGCCGTGTGCGTGAACTGAAAGGGCCCCGCCACATCGCCGGCGGCATAGATATTCGGGTACCGCGTCTGGAGGAAGGCATTGGTCGCCACTACGCGGGTGGCCGGAATGTCCAGATCCTCCAGGCCGTAGCCAGTCAGATTCGCCGCGCGTCCGACAGCCACCAGCACGGCATCGAACGGAATGCGCACGTCGCGGCCATTATGCTCGGCAATCAATATTTTCTCGCCGCGCTCCACCACGAATTGCCTGGCGCGATGTCCGGCGAGCACGACGATACCTTCGGCCTGAAACCGGCGGGTCACCATGTCGGACACCTCCGGATCTTCACGCATCAGGATGCGGGCTGCCATCTCCACTTGCGTGACCTGCGCACCGAGACGCGCAAAAGCCTGCGTCAACTCGGTGCCGATCGGCCCGCCGCCCAGCACAACCAGCCGGCGCGGCAGCTCGCGCAAGCGCCAGACCGTGTCCGACGTGAGATAGCCGACATCGTCGAGCCCGGGGATGGGCGGCACCGCCGGGCGCGCGCCGGCGGCGATCACGATGCTGCGCGTGCTCAGGCGCCGAACCTGGCCGTCGCTGCCGGTAATCTCCACTTCCCACGGCGAGACGATACGGGCGCGGCCTTGCGCGACATCGACGCCCAGACCGGTATATCGCTCCACCGAGTCATGCGGCGCGACCGCCGCGATCACCGCCTGCACGCGCTGCATGACGTCGGCGAAATCGAATTCGGCGCGAGCCGAGCGAATGCCGAATTCCCCCGCACGGGCGATCTGCGCGAGCAGTCGGGCCGATCTAATCAGAGCCTTGGATGGCACGCAGCCGGTGTTCAGGCAGTCGCCGCCCATTGCGTGCTGCTCGACCAACGTGACCTTGGCCTTGAGGGCCGCGGCGATATAGGCGGTCACGAGTCCGGCGCTCCCGCCGCCGATGACGATCAGATTGCGATCGAAGCGGCTCGGCTTTTGCCAGCGCGCGTAGATTTTCCTGGCACCCAAGACCTCGCCCCCTTTTTTGGCAAGCAATGGAAATATGCCCAGCAGGGCGAATGCGCTCAAGAGTCCCGGCGACAGAATGCCCGAGAGCGAATGGATGCGCGCCAGTTGCGTGCCGGCGTTGACATAGACGAGCGTGCCAGGAAACATGCCGAGCTGGCTGACCCAGTAGAACGTACGCGTGCGCATCTTGCTCAGGCCGAGCAGGATGTTGATCAGGAAAAAGGGAAATGCCGGCACCAGACGCAGCATGAACAAATAAAACGCGCCGTCGCGCTCGAGCCCCGCATCGATAGCTTCCAGCTTGCGACCGAAGCGGCTGGAAACCCAGTCGCGCAGCAGGTAGCGCGAGACCAGAAAAGCCAGCGTCGCCCCGACCGTCGAGGCGAACGAGATCAGCAACGTGCCGAGCATCAAGCCGAACAACGCACCGCCGGCCAGTGTCAAAACCGCCGCGCCGGGTAGCGACATGGCGGTGACGACAACGTAGAGCACGAAATAGCCCGTTATTGCCGCCAGCGCATGCGCCTGAGCGTATTCGCGCAACGATTCAGCACTGGCGCTCAGGAACCCGATACTCAGATAGCGTTCGAGCCCCAATGAAAAAAAGACCGCTGCGCCCAGGCACAACGCCATCAGCACAGCGACCTTGTTACGCTTCATGATCTATCCCCGGATCGGCTCGTTCGGCGCCACGCGTCGAAGCGGTTATGTCGCGCACCGTGTCTGCGGACCAGGCCACGGCTCATGGTCATCAGACGGACGGCCCCAGGGTTTATTACAGCGAATGGCGCCCTTGGCGCCTCACGGCAGCTTCGCGATCAGCTGATGATGCGCCGTCGCGCCGATGACTCCGCGCGACGCGCCATGCGGCTTGCCGTCGGAGTGGTACACCACCAGCACGGCATTGACGCCGGTCAGCGCCTGCGGTGCAGTCAGCGTAATTGCACCGCGCCCGTCCTTGCCCGCGACGAAGTTATTGTCGACACCGCGGCCATCGAGCGGCGTGAAGCCGATGGGTTTTTGATCGAAATGATTCTCGAACAGGCTATAGGCGCCGCCCGGCTTCAATCCGTTGAACACAGCGATGACTTTCTCCTGTCCGGAAGGCGTGGGCATCAGCACCACGTTGCCGGTAGCGCCGAGCCATTGCCCCAGGTCGAAGCCCAGCGCGTGGCCGTTCGCGGAAAACACCGGTAGCGTCGCCTTGTCGGCCAGCAAGGCATTGCGGTAGCCGCCCACGTGCTTGATGCCCTGCGGCCCCACAGCCGCTGGCGCGCCCGGAGCCCGCACGAACACTTGCGGATCGAGTGGCTTCGGTTGGTGCGTCTCGCGCGAGAAAAACGCTGCATGGGTCTCGAAGGGCAGCGTCATAGTGGGCTGCGCGAGGCCGGTGCCGGCAAATGCGGCGCTGATCAAGACGAAGGCGGCTGGCGCGATCGGCGATAAACTTAGTCGGACAAATAGCTTCGACATGGATGGTCTCCAGAAAAATGAATCCGGGTCGCTTAAGCGCGACGTCTCCCGCATTTTCTATTGCGGGGAATCGACCTGATGCAAGTTGCGCAACAGGTCTGTGAGTGTATCGCCGATTTGCCAGGGCGTATTACTCAATTGTTCGATCGGGTCCCGCCGGCGGTTGACCCAGAAAGTGCGAAACCCGAACCAGCCGGCCCCGCTGACGTCCCATCCGTTGGATGACACGAAAATGATGCGACTGGCGGGCGAACCAAGAGCATCGCAGGCCAATTGATAGACCTGCGGGTCAGGTTTGAATTTTCGGATCGGGTCAACGCTCAGCACGTGGCTAAAGAGCCCCTCCATACCAGCGCTATGCACCGCAGCCTCCAGCATCGACCGAGTCCCATTGGACAGAATTGCCAACTTGACGCCCAAGTCCTTAAGAGATCGAAGCACGGCAAGATTCTCGGGAAAAGGCGCCAAATGCAGATATGCATCCATTAATTGCTCGCACACTTCACTTGTCAGCGACAAAGACAGCCTCTGAGCCGCGTAGCGTAAAGCGGACCGAGTGACCGACCAAAAATTTTCATAACGGTTACCTGCGGTACGCAGGAAACAATATTCAAGTTGCTTGGCTCGCCATATCTGCGATAGCTGCTCGCCCCGGCCTGGATAGACCTTCTCGGCTAGGGCGGCGACCGAATATACGTCGAACAACGTGCCATAAGCGTCGAAAACAATGGCGCTTTCATTTAGGGCATCCATCCTACCTCCAAGATCTGGGGATGCGAGGCGCTGGGCCATACGCACCAGTGGACCAATCGGCCCAGCCGCTTCATGACGCGAAACTTTGCGTTTATCTGTCGTTCAGCGTGCCTGAGGTTGCCACGCGTGGCTGGCAAAGCGAGCGTCGACGTCGGTGTGGAATACGTGATTGCTGTAGTTACTGATCGTCTTGACCGCCATGGCCAGAATGATTTCGAGAACCTGCCTCTCGCTGTAGCCCGCGGAGATAAAAGCCTTCACCTCATCCGAGGTCGGTCGACCACGCGATTCGACCATCACCCGGGTAAATGCTGACAGCGCCTGGAGTTTGGAATCTTCGATCGGCTGATCGGCGCGCAGCGCAGCGATCGCCTGCGCCGGCGTTTTGGATACGGCCTCGGCAATCATGCTGTGTGCTGCCATGCAGTAGGTGCACTCATTGAAACGACTGATCGTCAGAAAGACGACTTCTTGTTCGGCCGGAGTGAAGCCGGATTCTTTGCGGAACTGGTTGTAGCCGAACAAATAGGTTTCCAGCAGGCCCGGGCTGTTCGACATATTGGCGTACATGTTGGGTATCATGCCGGTTTGCTTCATGGCGGTATCCAGCGCGTCCTTGACTCTGCCCTGCGCAGCATCGAGCGAAAGGGGCGTCAGCTTAAGTTTTGCAACGTTTTCCATATCAATGAACTCCTTGATGATGAATAGTCGCTTGCCGCGACAAATTTAGACCAACCGGTCCAAAAAAGATCAAAAAAATTACTCTCTCGGCTCCAAGCCACGCAGCAAGCCATCAATAAATTGGCGTAGCAACGCGGGGCGAAAACCCGCTTTTGCCATGACCCTGAGTCCAGCGATGCCAGTGATCAAAGACATTGCGGCTTGCTCCGGATCAAGGTGGGCGCCAACTTCGCCGCGCGCTTGCGCAGCACGAATGAACGCGGCGAAAACCCGCGCCATTTTCGCCAACCCGCGACGCACCGTTGCCGCAACCTCGGAGTCATGAGGCGCGACCTCGATCGCGGAGTTCACCAGCAGACAACCCTTGCCACCGTCATTGCTGCTCGCAATGGAATTCAACAGCCCGTGCAACGTGTCAAGCGCAGCGCCTTGTTCCAGGGTAGCTGCCAACTGAGCGGCGCGCTCGTCACCGTACTGAGACAATGCCGCTAAAAATAATTGATGCTTGCTTCCGAAGGTGTTGTAGAGAGACGACTTGGCCAATCCCATCTCAGCGATGAGGTCATTCGTGGATACCGCGTAATAGCCGCGACCCCAAATCGCTTCGATCGCTGCAGTGAGCGCTTCCGGTTTGTCGAATTCAATTGAACGTGCCATAGCCACCTCTTTCTGGACCGATCGTACCACAATCTTTTCGCACGAGAGGCAGACTCGACGCCTGCATGTCGGGAGAAGGAGAGCGCGGCAATATGCAGGCGGAGCGGCATTTCACCAGTGCGTCGCCAGTTATGACAAAAAAATCGTAAAGCCCACGTCGGTGGATCGTCTAAGGCATCGATCGCCCATCATTCCTGCAAAACAATGATTGATTTTTTAATGTGGGGAGAACTGACCTCGCTGGCATTTCTCAGCGGTGTCGCAAAAGCCGCGCTCATCACGGCGGTAGCGTATGTGCTCTTTCCGGAGCTTGCGGCATTGGCCTATGATATTTTCACGCGTCCGCAGGGTCTCTGGGCGCGCTCGCCGATCATGCTGGTCCTCACGCCCTCGCTGGCGGCGGCCATCGGCACGCTGATCGCCCGGACCATGCCGTATGAACTGGCGTCGATAGCGC
>JAGXBI010000052.1 GCA_018971155.1 Burkholderiales bacterium | reverse complement strand
ACCAGGATTTCCAGGTGCAGCTCGCCCATGCCCGAGATGATGGTTTGGCCCGATTCTTCGTCGGTCTTGACGCGGAACGACGGGTCTTCCTGGGCCAGGCGGTTGAGCGCGATGCCCATTTTTTCCTGGTCGGCCTTGGTCTTGGGCTCCACGGCCTGGGAGATCACCGGCTCGGGGAAAACCATGCGCTCGAGCACGATGATGTGCTCGGGATCGCACAGCGTGTCGCCCGTCGTCGCTTCCTTGAGGCCGACCGCCGCGGCGATGTCGCCGGCACGCACTTCCTTGATTTCTTCACGCTGATTGGCGTGCATCTGCAGGATCCGCCCCAAGCGTTCTTTCTTGGCCTTGATCGGGTTGTAAAGCGTATCCCCCGAATTGACGATGCCGGAGTACACGCGGAAGAAGATCAACTGGCCGACGAACGGGTCGGTCATGATCTTGAAGGCCAGCGCGGAAAACTTCTCGTCGTCAGCGGCCTTGCGATGCACTTCCTTGTCGTCCTCGTCGTGCCCGGTGACCGGCGGGATATCCACCGGCGACGGCAGAAAGTCAATCACGGCGTCGAGCATGCGCTGAACACCCTTGTTCTTGAAGGCGGTTCCGCAAAGCATCGGCTGAATCTCGCAGGCGATCGTGCGATCACGCAGCCCCTTGATGATTTCTTGCTCGGACAACTCACCCGATTCAAGATACTTGTTCATCAAGTCTTCGTTGGCCTCGGCCGCGACCTCGATCATCTTTTCACGCCATTCCTGCGCGGTGTCGAGCAGTTCGGCGGGAATGTCGACGTAATCGAACTTCATACCTTGGCTGGCCTCATCCCAAAGGATGGCTTTCATCTTGATGAGGTCGATCACACCCTTGAAGCTTTCTTCAGAGCCGATCGGCACGACTACAGGGACCGGGTTGGCTTTCAGGCGCAACCGCATCTGGTCGTAAACCTTGAAGAAATTCGCGCCGGTACGGTCCATCTTGTTGACGAACGCCAAACGCGGCACCTTGTACTTATTGGCCTGCCGCCAGACGGTCTCAGACTGCGGCTGTACGCCGCCGACGGCACAATACACCATGCAGGCGCCGTCGAGCACGCGCATCGAACGCTCCACCTCGATGGTGAAGTCGACGTGCCCCGGCGTGTCGATGATATTGATGCGGTGCTCAGGGTAATTGTTGCCCATGCCGCGCCAGAAACAAGTGGTGGCAGCCGAGGTGATCGTGATGCCGCGCTCCTGCTCCTGCTCCATCCAGTCCATCGTCGCCGCACCATCGTGCACTTCGCCGATTTTATGGTTCACGCCCGTATAAAACAGAATACGTTCGGTCGTCGTTGTCTTGCCTGCATCAATGTGAGCGCTGATGCCAATATTTCGGTAGCGCTCGATGGGAGTCTTGCGAGCCACTTTTAGCCTCTTTCAATGTAGCCCCGCGAATCACGGGGCCACTAACACAAACGGGCGAGGCGCATGATTGCGCACCCGCCCCGATTTCTGCTTTTGGTTTTGATTACCAGCGTCAGAAGCGGAAATGCGAGAAAGCCTTGTTTGCCTCGGCCATGCGATGGACCTCATCGCGTTTTTTCATCGCGCCGCCGCGGCCTTCGGCCGCTTCGAGCAACTCGGCAGCAAGGCGCAGCGCCATGGATTTCTCACTGCGCTTTTTCGCGGCCTCGCGCAACCAACGCATCGCCAATGCCATACGACGCGACGGACGCACCTCGACCGGAACCTGATAATTTGCACCACCCACACGGCGGCTCTTGACCTCGACCACCGGCTTCACGTTGCCGAGGGCGGTGTTGAACACTTCCAACGGATCTTTACCCGCCTTGCTTTGAATTTGCTCAAAGGCGCCATAAACGATCCGCTCGGCCACCGGCTTCTTGCCTGCCAGCATGAGAACGTTCATGAATTTGGCAACATCGACGTTACCGAATTTGGGATCGGGCAATACTTCGCGCTTGGGAACTTCGCGACGACGCGGCATGATTTCTTCCTTTCGATTCAGTTGGGGAACATCCCCCTGGCCACCTACAAGCCTACCGGCCGAGTGACCACTTACTTAGCGGATCGGCACTCGCCGACTACCGCCAACAATTGCATTACGCCTTCTTGGGCCGCTTCGCACCGTATTTCGAACGGGCTTGCTTGCGATCCTTGACGCCCTGGGTATCCAGACTGCCGCGAACCATGTGATAGCGAACCCCCGGCAAATCCTTTACCCGGCCACCGCGAATCAGCACAACCGAGTGCTCTTGCAGGTTGTGGCCCTCGCCGCCGATGTAAGAGATCACCTCGAATCCGTTGGTCAGGCGCACCTTGGCAACCTTACGCAAAGCGGAGTTAGGCTTCTTGGGCGTCGTCGTGTACACCCGAGTGCACACACCGCGACGCTGCGGGCAGTCCTGCAACGCCGGGCTCTTGCTCTTGACCTGAGCAGAGGTACGCGGCTTGCGAACCAATTGGTTGATAGTTGGCATTGTGTATTCTCAAATAAGTCAAAACCGCAGTGTCAACCACCCGCTAGCAAGCGGCCGACACGACAATTCCGCCCGGCAAACGACTGCAATCGCAGGGGCGAATGCATCCCGCCGAGAAAACCGGAATCCAGCATTCTATGCAACGAAGCCCGCTATGTCAACGAGCGCCTGACTTTACGGGCATTGTTGCGGAGGAAAGACGCTCTTGGCGGAGCGCCTTTCCCGCACTACACAAAATAATATCTACAGCAGCAGCATTACTCTGCAGCCGGCTCCTCAAGCGAGGACGGCATCGGTTCGAACGCTTCTTCTGCGGCAATTTGATCGAAGCGTTCCCGGTCGGACAATTCCCGGGCCTTGCGAGCCTTGTGGAATGCCAGGCCAGTGCCGGCAGGGATCAGACGGCCGACGATCACGTTTTCCTTCAGGCCACGCAAATCGTCCTTCTTGCCCATGATCGCGGCTTCGGTCAGGACACGCGTGGTCTCCTGGAACGAGGCTGCGGAAATGAACGAATCGGTCGACAAAGATGCCTTCGTGATGCCCAGCAATACGTTGTCGTACACGGCCGGACGCTTGCCATCCGCATTGACCAGGTCGTTCTGATCCAGCATTTCCGAGCGCTCGACCTGCTCGCCCGGGATGAATCGCGTGTCGCCCGCATCGACGATCTGAACCCGACGAAGCATCTGGCGAACGATCACCTCGATGTGCTTGTCGTTGATCTTCACACCTTGCAGACGATACACATCCTGGACTTCGTCGACGATGTAGCGCGCCAGTGCCTCGATGCCTTGCAAGCGAAGAATGTCATGCGGGTCAGCCGGGCCGTCCACGATCATTTCACCCTTGTTGACCACCTGGCCATCGTGCACCAGCACTTGCTTGTCCTTCGGGATCAGGAATTCGTGCTGATTCCCGTCAAGGTCGGTAATGACGAGGCGTTGCTTGCCCTTGGTGTCCTTGCCGAACGAGACCGTCCCCGTGACCTCGGCCAGAATCCCCGCATCCTTCGGCGAACGCGCTTCGAACAACTCGGCCACACGCGGCAGACCGCCGGTAATGTCGCGCGTTTTTTGCGATTCGGTCGGGATCCGGGCAAGCACTTCGCCGATGTGGACTTGTTGACCATCCTTCACGGTGATCAGCGCGCCAACTTGGAAACCGATCGTCACCGCGTGATCGGTGCCGGGAATCTTGACTTCTTCGCCTTTTTCGTCAAGCACCTTGACCTGCGGCCGCACATTCTTGCTGGTGGGGCCACGACGCTTCGGATCGATCACGACCAGGGTCGACAACCCGGTGACGTCATCGATTTGCTTGGCAACGGTGACCCCTTCCTCGACGTTTTCGAATTTCACCGTCCCGCCATGCTCGGTGATGATCGGCCGTGTCAACGGGTCCCATGTCGCCAGTTGCGTGCCGGCTTTTACCGTCGCACCGTCAAGTTGGAGCAGTGTTGCGCCGTAGGGAATCTTATGGCGCTCGCGCTCACGGCCGTGGTCATCGGTAATCATGACCTCGCCCGATCGCGAGATCACGATCTGCTCGCCCTTGCCGTTGGTCACATACCGCATGGTTGCCGTAAAGCGCACCATGCCGTTGGACTTTGCCTCGACATTCGAAGCGACGGCGGCACGCGACGCTGCACCGCCGATGTGGAACGTACGCATGGTCAGCTGCGTGCCCGGCTCACCAATCGACTGGGCGGCAATGACACCGACCGCCTCGCCGACGTTCACCAGCGAACCCCGGCCCAGATCACGGCCATAGCATTTAGCGCACAGGCCGTAACGCGTGTCGCAAGTCAACGGCGTGCGCACGCGCACTTCGTCGATACCCAGGCGTTCGATTTCTTCCACCGCGTCTTCATCGAGCAGGGTGCCCGCCTCGAACACGGTTTCCTGGGTTTCCGGGTTGACCACGTCGACCACGGCGACCCGACCCAGAATACGATCCTTGAGGGCCTCGACGACTTCGCCGCCTTCGACCAACGCTTTCATCGCAACGCCATTGGACGTACCACAGTCATCCTCGACCACGACCAGATCCTGCGTGACATCGACCAGGCGACGGGTCAGGTAACCCGAGTTCGCAGTCTTCAGGGCCGTGTCAGCCAGCCCCTTACGCGCGCCGTGCGTCGAGATGAAGTACTGCAACACGTTCAGGCCTTCGCGGAAATTCGCGGTAATCGGCGTCTCGATAATCGAGCCGTCCGGCTTGGCCATCAAACCCCGCATCCCCGCAAGCTGACGAATCTGCGCCGCGGAACCGCGCGCGCCCGAGTCGGCCATCATGTAAATCGAGTTGAAGGATTCCTGACGTACCTTCTTGCCGTCGCGATCAATCACCTCCTCCGACGACAACTGCTCCATCATGGCCTTGCCGACCACGTCGCCGGTCGCGCCCCAGATGTCAACCACGTTGTTATAACGCTCTTGCGCGGTCACCAGACCGGACATGTACTGCCGGTCGTATTCCTTCACCTTTCTGGCGGCTTCGGAGATGATTTCCTCCTTCTTGGTCGGCACCAGCATGTCATCCACGCAAATGGAGATGCCAGCGCGCGTAGCCAGGCGGAAACCCGATTGCATCAGCTTATCGACGAAAATCACCGTCTCGCGCAAACCGCAGCGGCGGAATGCCGTATTGATGAGGCGTGAAATTTCCTTCTTTTTCAGCGATTTGTTCAATACCGAGAACGGCAGGCCCGCCGGGAGAATCTCCGACAGGATGGCGCGTCCGACAGTCGTCGGATACAGCGTGATCTTGCGGGTTTTTTCGCCCGTTTCGGCGTCGACGTCGTACTCGACGATTCGCACATTCACCCGGGAAGTCAGCTCGACTTCCTTGTTGTCGTAGGCGCGCAGCGCCTCGCTGACATCAGCAAAGGTCAGTCCTTCGCCCTTGCCGTTGGTCTTGTCGCGCGTCGCGTAGTACAGGCCCAGCACGATATCCTGCGACGGCACGATCGACGGATCGCCATTCGCAGGGAACAGCACATTGTTCGAGGCCAGCATCAAGGTGCGCGCTTCCAGCTGCGCCTCCAGCGACAGCGGAACGTGCACGGCCATCTGGTCGCCGTCGAAGTCGGCGTTGAAAGCTGCGCAGACCAGCGGATGCAACTGAATGGCCTTGCCTTCGATCAACACCGGCTCGAACGCCTGAATGCCCAGGCGGTGCAGGGTCGGCGCCCGGTTGAGCATGATCGGGTGTTCGCGAATCACCTCTTCCAGGATGTCCCAGACGATCGGCGTTTGATTCTCGACTTCCTTCTTGGCGGCCTTGATGGTGGTCGCCACGCCCAGCACTTCCAGCTTGTGGAAAATGAAGGGCTTGAACAGTTCGAGCGCCATCAACTTGGGCAACCCACATTGATGCAGCTTGAGGGTCGGACCCACGGTAATGACCGACCGACCCGAGTAGTCGACGCGCTTACCCAGCAAGTTTTGGCGGAAACGACCGCTCTTGCCCTTGATCATGTCGGCGAGCGATTTCAGCGGTCGCTTGTTGGCGCCAGTCATCGCTTTACCGCGACGGCCGTTGTCGAGCAGCGAATCGACCGATTCCTGCAGCATCCGCTTTTCGTTGCGTACGATGATATCCGGCGCCTTCAACTCGAGCAGACGCTTCAGCCGGTTGTTCCGGTTGATCACGCGACGGTATAGATCGTTCAGGTCCGATGTCGCGAAACGGCCGCCATCGAGCGGCACCAGCGGGCGCAATTCCGGCGGCAGCACCGGCAGCACCTCCAGCACCATCCATTCCGGCTTGATGCCGGAACGCTGGAATGCCTCGAGCACCTTCAGGCGCTTTGCATACTTCTTGATCTTGGCTTCCGAGCCAGTCGCTTGCAGTTCGGCACGCAAATGCTCGACCTGGGCATCGATGTCGATCGAACGCAGCAGCTCCCGCACGCCCTCTGCGCCCATCGAGGCGCGGAACTCGTCGCCATATTCCTCGACCTTGTTGTAATAGTCTTCCTCGGTCATGATCTGGCAACGCTTGAGCGGCGTCATACCGGGGTCGAGTACAACATAGGCTTCAAAATACAACACGCGCTCGATGTCGCGCAGCGTCATGTCGAGCACCATGCCCAGGCGCGACGGCAACGACTTCAGGAACCAGATGTGCGCGACCGGCGAAGCCAGTTCGATGTGGCCCATGCGTTCGCGGCGAACCTTCGCCAGCGTGACTTCAACGCCGCACTTCTCGCAAATCACGCCACGGTGTTTCAAGCGCTTGTACTTGCCGCACAGGCACTCGTAGTCTTTGATCGGGCCAAAAATCTTGGCACAGAACAGACCGTCGCGCTCCGGCTTGAAGGTCCGGTAGTTGATGGTTTCCGGCTTCTTCACTTCGCCGAATGACCACGACCGGATCTTGTCAGGCGAAGCCAGACCGATCTTGATCGCGTCGAACTGTTCGTCTTGCTGAACTTGCTTAAATAGATCGAGCAAAGCTTTCATTGCTTTCTCCTATATCCTGATCACGTCGCTTAAAAGCGCTCAAGGTCGATGTCAATGCCCAGCGAGCGGATTTCCTTGACCAGCACGTTGAACGACTCGGGCATACCGGCATCGATCACGTGATCGCCCTTGACCAGGTTTTCATAAACCTTGGTCCGACCGTTCACATCATCGGATTTCACCGTCAGCATTTCCTGCAGCACGTAGGAGGCACCGTAGGCTTCCAGCGCCCAGACCTCCATTTCGCCGAAGCGTTGGCCACCGAATTGCGCCTTGCCGCCCAACGGTTGCTGCGTCACCAGCGAATACGGGCCGGTCGAGCGCGCGTGCATCTTGTCATCGACCAAGTGATGCAGCTTCAGCATGTGCATGTAGCCGACAGTCACCGGACGCTCGAAAGCCTCACCCGTGCGCCCGTCAAACAACGTGACCTGATTCTTCGAGGGCGTCATGCCGAGTTGCTGTGCAATCTCGGTGGGATAACCCAGGTCAAGCGCGCGGCGAATCTCTTCTTCGTGAGCACCATCGAACACCGGTGTGGCGAACGGCACGCCCTTCTGAAGATTCTTCGCCAACTCCAGCACTTCGGCCTCGGAGAGGCCATCGATGTCTTCCGGATGACCGCTTTCGTTGTAGATCTGCGTCAGGAATTTACGCAGTTCGGACGCTTTGGCCTGGGCGCGCAGCATATCGCCGACGCGATGCCCCAACCCCTTGGCCGCCCAGCCCAAATGGGTTTCGAGGATCTGGCCCACATTCATCCGGGACGGCACACCCAGCGGGTTGAGCACGATGTCGGCAGGCGTGCCATCAGCCATGTAGGGCATGTCCTCGATCGGCACGATCTTCGACACAACACCCTTGTTGCCATGACGGCCGGCCATCTTGTCGCCAGGCTGCAAACGCCGTTTGACTGCCAGGTAGACCTTGACCATCTTGAGCACACCCGGCGGCAGTTCGTCGCCCTGGGTCAGCTTCTTGCGCTTCTCTTCAAAAGCGAGATCGAACTGATGGCGCTTTTGCTCGATGGATTCCTTCACGGCTTCGAGCTGCGCAGCGACCTCTTCATCGGCCACACGAATATCGAACCAGTGGTAGCGATCCAGGTCAGCCAGATATTCCTTGGTGATTTTCGCGCCCTTGGCAAGCTTCTTCGGCCCCCCATTGACGACCTTGCCGACCAGCAGCCGCTCGATCCGTTGGAACGCGTCGCCCTCGACGATACGCAGCTGATCATTCAGATCCAGGCGGTAGCGCTTGAGCTCGTCATCGATGATCTGCTGAGCGCGCTTGTCACGCTGGATACCCTCGCGCGTAAAGACCTGCACGTCGATCACGGTACCGCTCATGCCGGATGGCACGCGCAACGACGTATCCTTCACGTCGGAGGCCTTTTCACCGAAGATAGCACGCAGCAACTTCTCTTCCGGAGTCAGCTGCGTTTCGCCCTTCGGCGTCACCTTGCCGACCAGGACGTCGCCCGCTTCCACCTCGGCACCGATGTAGACGATGCCCGACTCGTCAAGCCGCGCCAATTGCACTTCGGCGAGGTTCGAGATATCCCGCGTAATTTCTTCCGGTCCCAGCTTGGTGTCGCGCGCAACGACGTTCAACTCCTCGATGTGAATCGAGGTGTAGCGGTCTTCCGCGACGACCCGCTCCGAAATCAGGATCGAATCCTCGAAGTTGTAGCCGTTCCAGGGCATGAAGGCGACCAGCATGTTCTGGCCCAGCGCCAACTCGCCCAGGTCGGTCGAGGCGCCGTCAGCGATGACGTCGCCACGCTCGACCTTGTCGCCCACCTCGACGATCGGACGTTGATTGATGTTGGTGTTCTGGTTGGAACGCGTGTATTTGATGAGGTTGTAGATGTCGACACCCACTTCGCCGGCAACCGCTTCGTCATCATTTACGCGAATGACGATACGCCCTGCATCGACATAATCGACCACTCCACCGCGGAACGCTTGAACAGTCGTACCGGAGTCGACGGCAACCGTGCGCTCGACACCCGTGCCGACCAGCGCTTTTTCTGGACGCAGGCACGGCACCGCCTGCCGCTGCATGTTCGATCCCATCAACGCTCGGTTGGCATCGTCATGCTCGAGGAAAGGAATCAGAGACGCTGCTACCGAGACGATCTGCGACGGTGCGACATCCATGTATTGGACACGATCAGGCGTGACCATCAGCGTTTCACCGGCTTCGCGCGACGACACGAGTTCGTCGATCAGTTTGCCGTGAGCATCCATCGATGCATTGGCCTGCGCGATGACGTAGCGCCCCTCCTCGATTGCCGACAGGTAATCGATCTGGTCCGTCACCTTGCCATCCTCGACCTTGCGATACGGCGTTTCGAGGAAGCCATATTCGTTCAGGCGCGCATACAGAGCAAGAGAGTTGATCAGCCCGATGTTCGGGCCTTCCGGGGTTTCAATCGGACAGACGCGGCCGTAGTGAGTCGGATGCACGTCGCGCACCTCAAACCCGGCGCGTTCACGCGTCAAACCACCCGGCCCGAGTGCCGAAACACGCCGTTTGTGCGTGATTTCCGAAAGCGGGTTCGTTTGGTCCATGAACTGAGACAGCTGCGACGAGCCAAAGAACTCGCGAATCGCCGAGGAAATCGGCTTGCTGTTGATCAGATCATGCGGCATCAGGTTCTCGCTTTCCGCCTGACCCAGCCGCTCTTTGACAGCCCGCTCCACGCGCACCAATCCAGCCCGGAACTGGTTCTCCGCCAGTTCGCCCACGCACCGCACCCGGCGATTGCCGAGGTGATCGATGTCGTCGACCTCGCCTTTGCCGTTGCGCAGATCCACCAAAATCTTGATGGTAGCCAGAATGTCGTCGTCGGTCAGCGTCATCGGCCCGAGCACTTCGTCGCGCCCGACACGCCGATTGAATTTCATGCGGCCGACCTTCGACAGATCGTACGCGTCTTCGCTATAGAAGAGGCGGTTGAACAGGGCCTCGACCGCGTCCTCGGTCGGCGGCTCGCCTGGACGCATCATCCGGTAAATCGCGATGCGGGCTGCAGTCTGATCCGCGGTCTCGTCAACGCGCAGCGTCTGGGAGATGTAAGGACCCTGGTCCAGGTCGTTCGTGTACAGCGTCTGAATTTCCTTCACGCCGGCTTCGCGCAGCTTCGCCAGCACGCCTTCCACGATCTCTTCGTTGGCGTTGGCGATAACTTCGCCCGTCTCCGCATCGACTACGTTCTTGGCAAGAACGCGGCCCAGGAGATAATCTTCGGGCACCGAAATAAACTTCGTTTTCGCGTTTTCAAGATCGCGAATGTGCTTTGCGTTGATCCGCTTGTCCTTCTGGACAATCACGTTGCCGTCGCGGTCAGTGATATCGAAGCGAGCAACCTCGCCACGCAGACGTTCCGGCACGAACTCCATTTGCGCGCCTTCGGGCATCAACGTGAAGTTGTCGAAAACAAAGAAGTGCGACAGAATTTGCTCGGGTGTTTGTCCGATCGCCTTCAACAAAATCGTGACCGGCATTTTGCGACGACGGTCAACGCGGAAGTAAAGGATGTCCTTCGGATCAAATTCGAAGTCGAGCCACGACCCGCGATAGGGAATGATCCGGGCAGAAAACAGCAACTTCCCGGAGCTGTGGGTTTTCCCCTTGTCATGTTCGAAAAACACGCCAGGCGAGCGATGCAACTGCGAAACGATAACGCGTTCCGTGCCGTTAATGACGAACGAGCCGGTGGACGTCATGAGCGGAATTTCACCCATGTACACCTCCTGCTCCTTGACTTCCTTGACGACCGGCTTGTTCGGCGACTCTCTGTCGAGAATCACCAGACGCACCCGGGCGCGCAGCGCGGAGCAGAAAGTCAAACCACGCTGCTGACATTCCTTGACGTCGAATGCCGGCGTTCCCAGCGAATAGCTCACGAACTCGAGTCGCGCAAAACCATTGTGGGAAGAAATCGGGAAGATAGACGAGAATGCTGCTTGCAAGCCCTCACTTTTACGCTCTGCCGGCACAACGTCGGCCTGCAGGAAAGATGTGTACGAGGCAAGCTGGGTGGCCAGCAAAAAAGGAACCTTGTGCACGGTGGGACGTTTCGCAAAACTTTTGCGAATACGCTTCTTCTCTGTGAAGGAATAGTGCATTACGATCTCCGAATCACGGCGAGTAAGGCTCGGCGGACCAATACCCGAGTGTTCATCGACTGAGACCAGACGTCCTCGCGGCACTGTGCCGCGGACTGACGAGCTTGGTGGTTGGCCGCTACCAACCGCTGGCTGACGGCGACGGATGCCTATGTTTCCCATCGCCCGACCAAACTTGCCTTCTGCAGTCGCTTCAGAAGACAAAGAAAAAGCCTAACTGCCTTTTCTTTGACCTCTCAGGCGCGTCTCGCATGGGCTCGACGCGATTCGCCTTCCCTAATTTGAGGTTCGGCGACACACCCCACAAAGTACAAAAGGCTGACGGCACAAAACCGCCAGCCTTCACCCTTTGAAGAGCGAATTACTTGATTTCAGCCTTCGCGCCGGCGTCTTCCAGTTTCTTCTTCGCTTCGTCGGCGGCAGCCTTGTCAACACCTTCCTTAACGGGCTTCGGTGCGCCGTCGACCAGATCTTTGGCTTCCTTCAGACCCAGGCCAGTGATTTCGCGAACTGCCTTAATGACACCGACCTTGTTGCCACCGACTTCAGCCAACATGACGGTGAACTCAGTTTGCTCTTCGGCAGCCGGAGCGGCACCGCCGCCTGCCGGGCCCGCTACTGCCAGAGCAGCAGCAGAAACACCGAATTTCTCTTCGAATGCCTTCACCAGGTCATTCAGTTCCATAACGGACATCGAGCCTACGGCTTCGAGAATGTCTTCTTTCGTGATTGCCATTTGAAAAACTCCTAATTTAATTCGGATCGAAGTCAGCGATCATTTGACTTCCGCCTAAACAAGAATCAAGCAGCTTCCGCTTGCTTTTTTTCTGCCAAGGCAGCCAGTGCGCGCGCAAAGCCGGAGACAGGCGCTTGCATTACGCCAAGCAGCTTCGCCAGCAGTTCCTCGCGGCTCGGGATGTTGGCCAAGGCTTGCACACCAGCCTTGTCCAGTACCTGTCCGTCGTAGGAACCCGCGCGAAGGACCAACTTTTCGTTGGTCTTGGAAAAGTCGTTGAGGACTTTCGCCGCAGCAACAGCATCTTCGGACATGCCATAAATCAGCGGGCCCGTCATCTGCTCGGCCAAACCAGCGAACGAGGTGTCCTGCACGGCACGACGTGCCAACGTGTTTTTCAACACGCGCAGATAAACCCCTTGCTGGCGCGCCTTCGCACGCAACTGCGTCAGATCGCCAACCGTGATACCGCGATATTCAGCTAGAACGACGGTCTGTGCGCCGGCAACTTGTGCCGCCACCTCAGCCACGACAGCTTTCTTATCATCCAAGTTAAGTGCCACGGTTAACCTCCAAAATTAGCGCCATGACCATCATGACGCCTTTTCCATCAACGGCGGCCGATCTGTTAGGAATTCGCACAGCGCCCACGTTTCTCGCAGGGCAAGTTCGAACTACATAACTATTTCGGGTTCGCCATCTGCGCTGGCTTGTGATTTAAGGAGTCACCCACTACGCCGACTCCGCCAGCGGTCTTTGATAACCAGTAGTCAACTGCACTACCGCCCAAAGTCTCATTTGCGGGAGAGCGTTGCGACAGCGAACGCCCTCTCGCTTGCAAACATTAATTCGCGCTCAAACTGCTCTGATCCACCCGCACGCCAACACCCATCGTGCTGGACAGGGCGATCTTACGCAGATAGGCGCCTTTGCTCGTAGCAGGCTTAGCCTTATTGAGTGCATCCACCAAGGCAACCAGGTTGGTCTTGAGTGCCGTGGGTTCGAACGACGCACGGCCGATCGTCGCATGAATGATGCCGCCCTTATCCACACGAAACTGCACCTGCCCTGCTTTGGCATTCTTGACCGCGGTCGCAACGTCCGGCGTCACGGTTCCGACTTTCGGATTCGGCATCAAGCCGCGGGGGCCAAGAATCTGCCCCAGGGTCCCGACGACGCGCATGGTGTCCGGCGAGGCAATAACGATATCAAAATTAATATTGCCGCCTTTCACCTGCTCAGCCAAGTCTTCCATCCCAACCACGTCAGCGCCAGCAGCGCGGGCCTGCTCGGCCTTCTCGCCTTGAGCAAAAACGGCGACGCGGACAGCCTTGCCAGTACCAGCGGGCAAAACAACCGAGCCCCGGACAACCTGGTCCGATTTCTTGGCGTCGACCCCGAGTTGAACGGCGACGTCGATGGACTCATCGAACTTGGCGGTAGCACACGACTTGACCAAGGAAAGAGCATCCTCGATGGCGTACAGTTTATTACGGTCAACCTTTTCGGCGATCGCCTTTTGCCGCTTGGAAAGCTTTGCCATTTATACCCCCTCTACCGTGATACCCATCGACCGAGCACTGCCGGCGATGGTTCGAACAGCTGCGTCAAGATCCGCAGCGGTAAGATCGGGCATTTTGGCCTTCGCGATCTCCTCGGCTTGGGCACGAGTGATCTTGCCGACCTTGTCGGTGTGAGGCTTCGCGGAGCCTTTGTCGATTTTTGCCGCCTTTTTAATCAGGACAGTTGCCGGCGGCGTCTTGAGAATGAAGGTGAAGCTCTTGTCAGCATATGCCGTGATAACGACCGGCACGGGCAAACCAGGCTCCATGCCTTGCGTTTGCGCGTTAAACGCCTTGCAGAACTCCATGATATTAAGGCCACGCTGCCCCAGCGCAGGACCAACCGGGGGAGATGGGTTCGCTTTACCCGCAGGAATCTGCAGCTTGATAAAGCCGATTATTTTCTTTGCCATATTAACTCCTGACCGGATATGCGGCTCATATCCGAAACGAGTGATAACGCGCGTTCGTTGATCAACTACTAGCGCTCCTCAACGCCGTAACCGCCGGCGGTTTCTCGACTACAAAATGCTTACAACTTCTCTACTTGACCGAATTCAAGTTCAACTGGGGTCGCCCGTCCGAAGATCGTAACCGATACTCTCAAACGGGACTTTTCATAGTTAACCTCGTCAACACTGCCATTGAAATCTGTGAAAGGGCCGTCCTTGACGCGAACCATTTCACCCACCTCAAACAGCGTTTTGGGACGCGGCTTCTCGACCCCCTCCTGCATCTGCGACATGATTTTCTCGACTTCCTTCTCGGAAATCGGGACGGGGCGATTACGTGCGCCACCGACAAATCCGGTCACCTTATTGGTGTTTTTGACCAAATGCCACGTCTCGTCGGTCATTTCCATTTCAACGAGCACATAGCCCGGGAAAAATCGACGCTCGGTGACTGATTTGTGGCCACCTTTGATTTCCACGACCTCTTCGGTCGGAACGAGAATGCGGCCAAACTGACTCTGCATTCCCGCGCGCTCGATTCGTTCTTGCAAGGCACGCTGGACGCTCTTTTCCATCCCCGAGTATGCATGCACCACATACCAGCGCTTTTTCCCCGACCCAGCATCAACGTCAGTCATATCATTTCCAGCCAAGAATCAAGGAAAAAACCGACCACTCAATGACCTTATCAGTGAGCCAAAGATACAAGGCCATCACGACCACGAACGCGAACACAATGGCCGTCGTCTGTGTAGCTTCCTTGCGAGTGGGCCAAACGACTTTCCCAACTTCCCGGTATGCATCTTTGGCGAATGCCAAGAAGCGCTTCCCTGACTGCGACATCAAAGCAACGATAGCACCTAGCGCAACGCCGGCAATCAAAGCGCCCAAACGGACGTAGAAGGATTGCAAAGCGAACACATAAAAAGCAGCGACACCCAAGACGACCAGAACGGCCGCAAGCAATAGCAACAGCTTATCGCTGGTGGTCCGAACAGTTTCCACAGGTGAATTCGCCATATTTCGATGCCAGCGTTAAATTGGCAGGGGCAGAGGGAATCGAACCCCCAACCTTCGGTTTTGGAGACCGACGCTCTGCCAGTTGAGCTATACCCCT
>JAGXBI010000051.1 GCA_018971155.1 Burkholderiales bacterium | reverse complement strand
GTGCGCAGCGCCGCGCGCCCGAGGCTCAGGCGCGCGTGGCCGCCGAAGCCGCGCATCTGTCGCTGTATCAATTCCACGCCTGTCCGTTTTGCGTCAAGACGCGGCGCGCGCTGCATCGCCTGAACGTACCGATGACGCTGCACGATGTCAAGAAGGACGCGGCCGCGCGCGAGCGTCTGCTGGCCGGCGGCGGCAAGGTGAAGGTACCCTGCCTGCATATTCAGGATAACGACGAATCGCGCTGGCTGTACGAATCGAACGCGATCATCGCCTATCTGGACCAGCGCTTCGGCTCGATTGCCTGAGCCCGCCGGGGCGATCCGGCCAATGCTCAGCCGCCTCAATGCGGCTGCGCCGATTGCGGCGAAGCTCCCTGCAATGCGTCGGCCGACCAGCCGCCGCCCAGGTCGCCGATCAGCGACGCGGTACTGAGCAGGCGCTGCGCCTGCACGCTCAGGGCACTTTGCTGCGCGCTCAACTGCGTGGCCTGCGCGGTCGCCACGGTGGTGTAGTCGACCGTGCCGGCTTCGTATTCGCGCCGCGCGATCTCGGTGCCGCGCGTCGCATCGCGCACCGCCGCATCGAGCACCTCGGCCTGCCGGGCAAGCACGTGCAGACCCGAGAGGTCGTTCTCGACATTCTGAAACGCACTGAGCACGGTGCCCCGGTAGTTGGCCTCGGCCGCGTCATAAGCGGCCCGGGCCGCATCCACCTGCGCGCTGCGCTGACCGCCGTCGAACAGTGTCTGCCCGACATCGGCGCCCAGCGACCAGACGCGATTGGCCGCGTGCAGCAATCCGGCCAGCGGCGACTGCGTGAAGCCCGCCACGGCCGATAGCGAGATAGTCGGGTAATAGGCCGCCACGGCCACGCCGATGGCCGCATTCTGCGCGGCCATCTTGCGCTCGGCCACGGCGATGTCGGGGCGCCGCTGCAGCAGCGTCGAGGGCACGCCGACGGGGATCTCGGGCAGCGTCGGCAGCGCGGTGCCGGGCGCAATGTCGAGGTCTTGCGGATTCTTGCCGACCAGCACGGCAATCGCATGTGCGTACTGGGCCCGCGCCACGCCGAGCCCGATCAGGCTGGCCTGGGCGTTTTCGAGTTGCGTGCGCGCGGCGATCAGGTCGGACGGCGGCACCGTGCCGGCACGATCCTTCTCAGTGACCACGCGCAGATATTGTTCGTCGGACGCCACCGTTTGCCGCAACAGTTCGGCGCTGGCATCGTTGATGCGCAGCTCGATGACCGTGGTGGCCAGCGCGATCTGCTCGGACAGCGTGGCGTTGGCCAGCGTCGCTTCGCTGGCCTGGGCCGTGGCGGTGTTTTGCTCGATGCCGCGCCGCACTTCGCCCCACAGGTCGGGCGCCCAGCTGATATTGCCTTCGAGCGATCCCGAGTCGCTCACCGAGCGGCCAAACCCGGCGCTGCTCGAGACGTTGCCGCTCGCGCTGTGCTGGCGGGTCGCCGAGCCGGTGAGGCCCAGCACCGGAAACAGGCCGCTGCGTGCCAGGCGCACCTCGGCCAGCGCTTGCCGGTAGTTGGCGTAGGCCTGCCGCACGCTCTGGTTGGAGACCGACACCATCGGCTCGAGGCGATCGAGCAACGGGTCATGAAAGGCGGTCCACCAGTCGCCCTTGGGGCCTGCCGCGGCGGCGGGCGAGGCCGGCGTCCAGCCGGGCAGCGGTTGGTAGTGCGCGGGCACGGCCACCGCCGGACGATGGTAGTCGGGGCCGACCATGCAGCCGGCGAGCCCCAGCGAGAGCGCCACGGCCAGCGTTGCCGGAAGCGGGGAGGGAAGCCTGGTTTTCATGCGTTGGTGTCCGATTGTCTGTTCCATGGCAAGCCCGCCGACCACTTGATGAACTTGCCGCGCAAACGGTCGAGATACAGGTAGATCACCGGTGTCGTGTACAGGGTGAACATCTGGCTGAGAATCAGCCCGCCCATCACCGTGATGCCCAGCGGCTGGCGCAGCGCCGAGCCCTGGCCGAGCCCGATGGCCAGCGGCGCGGCGCCCAGCACGGCCGCCGCGGTGGTCATCATGATCGGCCGCAGCCGGATCACGGCGGCGTCGTGAATCGCCTGCTTGGCGTCCATGCCCTGATCGCGCTGCAGGCGAATCGCGACGTCGACCATCATGATGCCGTTCTTCTTGACGATGCCGATCAGCAAAATGATGCCGATCATCGCAATCACCGAGAACGGCGTGCCGAAAATCAGCAGCGCCAGGGTCGCGCCGATGCCGGCCGAGGGCAGGGTCGACAGGATCGTGATCGGGTGAATGGTGTTCTCGTAGAGAATGCCGAGCACCAGGTAGACCACCCCCAGCGCGGCCAGGATCAGCAACGGGATGGTGCCCATCGACTGCGCGTAGGCCTGCGCGGCGCCGGCGAAGGCGCCGTGGATGCTGGCCGGCATTTCGATGTCCTGCTCGGCCTGGTTGATGGCCACCGCCGCCTGGCTGAGCGAGCCGCCCACCGGCAGGTTGAAGGAGATCGTCCCGGCCACCAGCCCGCCCTGGTGATTGACCTGGGTTGCGGTGTGGCTGGTGGAGTACGTCATCAGCGCCCGCAGCGGCACCATGGTCTCGCCGGCGGTGCTCAGCGCGCTGCCGCTGGAGGCGCCGCCCTTGCTGTTGGAAATGCTGTTGGTGCGCTGGTTGGCCTCGGCGTCGGCGTTGAGCGCGTTGGTCGAGGTCGACGCGGCGCCCGCGCTGGCGACCGATACCAGCGCGCTCGACATCTGCGACTGGGCGGTGCCGCTGGGGTTGCCGGCCGCCTTGCTCAGGTAGACCCGCTCCAGCGCCTGCGGATACTGCGCATACTTGGGCGCGACTTCCATCACCACGAAATACTGGTTGAGCGGGTTGTAGATGGTCGACACGGTGCGCTGGCCAAACGCGTCGTACAGCGTGTTGTCGATCTGGTTCGGTTCGAAGCCGTAACGCGCCGCGGTGGCCCGGTCGATATGGATCTCGGTCTGCAGGCCGTGCTGCTGCAAATCGGTGTTGACGTCACGCACCTGGCCCGGATACTTGCCCAGCGCGCTCACCAGTTTGGGCACCCAGGTGAAGAGCGCGTCGGCATCGTCGCCGGTGAGCGTGTATTGATATTCGGCGGCCGACTGCCGGCCGCCCACGCGCAAGTCCTGCTGCGCCTGCAGGAACAGCCGCGCGCCCGAGACGCGGTCGAGCTTGGGCCGCAGGCGGCTGACCACCTGCGCGGCCGAGACGTGCCGCTGGGCCAGCGGCTTGAGCTCGATGAAAACCACCGCGGTATTGAGCGCGCGCCCGCCGGTAAAGCCGGCCACCGATTCGACCGCCGGGTCCTGCTGCACGATCGATTGCAGCTGGGCGAGCTTTTTCTTCATGGCGGGGAACGAAATGCTCTGGTCGGCGATGATCTGTCCGATCAGGATGCCGGTGTCCTGCTCCGGGAAAAACGTCGAGGGCAGCAGCTTGAACAGGAACACGTTGAGCACCAGCAGCGCGATCAGCAGCAGGCCGACCAGGCGCGCATGGTCGAGCGCGACGGTGAGCGAGCGCGCATAGGCCGCCTTGAAGCGCTCGAACTGCCGCTCGACCCAGGCGCCCCAGCGGGTGCTCGAATGCGCGGCACTCTTGCGGGTGAGCAAATAGGCGCACATCATCGGCGTGATGGTCAGCGAGATCACCAGCGAGATCAGGATGGCGATCGACAGCGTGACCGCGAATTCGTGGAACAGCATGCCGACGATGCCCGGCATCAGCAGAATCGGCAGGAACACCGCGATCAGCGACAGGCTCATCGCGAGCACCGTGAAGCTGACCTCGGCGCTGCCCTGCAAGGCCGCCTCGCGCGGGCTCAGGCCCGCCTCGAGGTGGCGCATGATGTTCTCGAGCACCACCACCGCGTCGTCGACCACGAAGCCGGTGCCGACCGTCAGGGCCATCAGCGAGAGGTTGTCGATGCTGTAGCCGAGCAGATACATCGGCCCGAAGGTGCCGATGATCGACAGCGGCAAGGCCACCGCCGGAATCAGCAGCGCGCGCGGCGAGCGCAGGAACACGAACACCACGCCCACCACCAGCAGCACGGCGAGAAACAGCGAGCGCTCGGTGTCGTCCACCGATGCCTTGACCGACTGCGAATGGTCGAGCGCCACGCCCACGCGAATCCCGCTGGGCAGGCTCGCCTCGACGCTCGGCAGCACCTTGCGAATCTGGTCGACGGTCTGCACCACATTGCTGCCCGGGCGCGGATAAACGATCACCAGCACCGCCGACTTGCCGTTGTAGAGGCCTGCGTTGCGAATGTTTTCATTCGAATCGACCACCTCGGCGACGTCGCGCAGCAGTACCGGCGCGCCGTTGCGATAGGCGATCACGAGATCGCGGTAGGGCGCCGCCTCGTTGATCTGGTCGTTCGAGAGCACCATGAACCGCTGCCCGGCCTGATCGAGATAACCCTTGGCGCTATTGGCGTTGGCCGCGGCCAGCGCGGCCCGCACATCTTCCAGGCCGATGCCGTAGCTGTTGAGCTTGTCCGGCTCGAGCTCGACCCGCACGCTGGGCAATGCGCCGCCGCCCAGCGTGATCTCGCCGACCCCGTCGACCTGCGAGAGCTGCTGCAGGATCACCGAGCTGGCGGAGTCGTAGAGCTGCGCCTTGGTCAGCGTGTCGGAGGTCAGCGCCAGCACCATCACCGGCGAGTCGGCCGGGTTGAACTCGCGGTAGCTGGGGTTGCCGCGCAGGGTGGTCGGCAAATCGGCGCGCGCGGCCTGGATCGCCGCCTCGACGTCGCGCGCGGCGCCGTTGATGTCGCGCTTGAGTCCGAACACGGTGATGATGCGCGTCGAGCCGACACTGCTCGTCGAGGTCATCTCGTTGACGTCGGCGATGGTGCCCAGCCGCCGCTCGAGCGGCGCGGCCACCGTCGCGGCCATGGTCTCGGGGCTGGCGCCGGCCATGTTGGCCTGCACCACCACCACCGGGTAAGCGACGTTGGGCAGCGGCGCGACCGGCAGCTGAAAATAGGCCAGCACCCCCGACAGAAGAATCGCGATGGCCAGCAGCGTGGTCGCCACCGGCCGCCGGATAAAGAGCGCCGAGAGGTTCACGGCGCACCCTCGGCGGGCTGCTCGCGCGGCTTACCGCGCACGCGCCGCGCGAGCCGGTCGAAGAACAGGTAAATCACCGGCGTGGTGAACAGCGTCAGCAATTGGCTCAGCAGCAGGCCGCCGATGATCGCCAGGCCCAGCGGGCGGCGCAGCTCGGAGCCGGTGCCCGTGCCCAGCAGCATCGGCAGGGCGCCCAGCATGGCCGCCAGGGTGGTCATCAGAATCGGCCTGAACCGCAGCAGCGACGCCTCGAAGATCGCCTCGCGCGGCGCCTTGCCGCGCTGGCGCTCGGCGTCGAGCGCGAAGTCGACGATCATGATGGCGTTCTTCTTGACGATGCCGATCAGCAAGACGATGCCGATGATGCCGATCACGTCCAGGTCGCTGCCGGCAAGCATCAGCGCGAGCAGCGCGCCGATGCCCGCCGAGGGCAGCGTCGAGAGGATCGTCACCGGATGGATGAAGCTCTCGTAGAGCACGCCCAGCACGATATACACGGCGACCAGCGCCGCCGCCAGCAGGTACACCTCGCTGGAGAGCGACTCCTGGAACGCCTGCGCGGCGCCCTGGAAGGCGGTGGTGATCGAGCGCGGCAAATGGCTGGCCTGCTCGGCCTGCCCGATCGCCTTGACCGCCGTGCTCAGCGAAGCGCCCTGGGCCAGGTTGAACGAGATGGTGACCGCCGGGAACTGCGCCAGATGGTTGATCACCAGCGGCGACTTGACGATCTGCAGGTTGGCGATCTGCTTGAGCGGCACCTGGCCGGTGCCCGCCGTCTGGCTCGGCAGGTACAGGTCGCCCAGCGCCTGCAGATTCGGCAACGACTGCGGCTTGGCCACCAGAATCACGCGATACTGGTTGGCCTGCTGAAAGATGGTCGAGACGATGCGCTGGCCCAGCGCGTCGTACAGCGCGTTGTCGACGGTCGCCGCGGTAATGCCGTAGCGCGCGGCCAGCTGCCGATTGAGCTCGACGTTCACGCTCAGGCCCTGGTTGTCGAGATCGCTGGTCACGTCGGTGATCGACGGGATCTGCTTCATGCGCTCGAGCAGCCCCGGCACGTATTGCTCGAAGGTCTGCTGGTTGGGCCCGCGCAGCACCAGCTTGTACTGGTTGGGCGAGACCGTGGTGTCGAGCGTGAGGTCCTGCTCGGGCTGCAGGTACAGCTTGATGCCCGGCACGCCGGCGACTTCCTGCCCCAGGCGGCGGGCGATCTGGCGGGCGGTGAGCGAGCGCTGGTCGTGCGGGCGCAGGTTGATCAGGAAGCGGCCGTTGTTGAGCGTGGCGTTGGTGCCGTCGATGCCCACGTAGGAAGTCAGCGAGGTGACGTCGGGGTCTTTCAGGATCGCCTCGGCCAGCGCGCTCTGGCGCTCGGCCATTACCTTGTAGGAGACCGAATTGTCGGCCACGCTGATGCCCTGGATCACGCCGACGTCCTGTACCGGAAACAATCCCTTGGGAATCGCCACGTACAAGAACACCGTGAGCGCCAGCGTGCCGAGCGCCACCGCCAGCGTCAGGCCCTGGTGATCGAGCACCCAGTGCAGGCCGCGCTCGTAGGCGGCCAGCGTCTTGTCGAAGGCGCGCTCGCTGATGCGCTCGAAGCGGCTCGGATGGCGCTGCGCCCGCGCACGCAGCAGGCGCGCGCACAGCATCGGCACCAGCGTGAGCGAGACCACCGCCGAGATGACGATGGTGACGGCCAGCGTCACGGCGAATTCGCTGAACAGGCGCCCGATCACGCCGCCCATGAACAGCAGCGGGATCAGCACGGCGATCAGGGAGACCGTCAGCGACAGAATCGTGAAGCCGATCTGGCCGGCGCCTTCGAGCGCCGCCTGCAACGGCGTCTTGCCCTCTTCGAGATAACGCACGATGTTCTCGATCATCACGATCGAGTCGTCGACCACGAAGCCGGTGGCGATGATCAGCGCCATCAGCGACAGATTGTCGATCGAGTAATTGAGCTCGTACATCATCGCCAGCGTGCCGATCAGCGAGACCGGCACCGAGATGCTGGGGATGATGGTGGCCGGCAGATTGCGCAGGAACACGAAGATCACCAGCACCACCAGCGCCACGGCCAGCACCAGCTCGAGCGCCGCGTCGGACACCGAAGCGCGGATCACGCCGGTGCTGTCGGAGACCACCGCGACGTGCATGCCGGCCGGCAGCGCCGCCTCGAGCCGGGGCAGGGCTTTCGTGATCTGGTCGACAGTGGCGATCACGTTCGCCCCCGGCTGGCGCCGCACGTTGAGAATGATCGCCGGCGTGCGGTTGTACCAGGCGCCCTGCTCGACGTTCTGCGCGGCCTGGCTGACGTGGGCGACGTCGCGCAGGTACACCGGTGCGCCGTTGCGATAAGCGATCACCGTGTCGAGATAGCCGGCGGGGTCCTTGATCTGGTCGTTGGCGTTGATCGTGTAGTCGAGCTCGGGGCCGTCGAAATTGCCCTTGGGCTGGCTGACGTTGACGGTGTTGAGCAGCGTGCGCAGATCGTCGATATTCAGGCCGTAGGCGGCCAGCTTCTGCGGATCGGCCTCGACCCGCACCGCCGGCACGTTGCCGCCGGCGGCGGTGACCTGGCCCACGCCGGGCACTTCGGCGATTTTCGCGGCGAGCCGGTTATTGGCGACATCCTGCAGCTGGGTCAGCGACATCGACTTGGAAGTCAGCGCCAGCGTCAGGATCGGCTGGTCGGCCGGATTGACCTTGGCGTAGGTCGGCGGCGCCGGCAGCCCGCTGGGCAGCAGGCTGTTGGCCGCGTTGATGGCCTGCTGGACGTTTTGCTGGGCGACGTCGAGATTGAGCGCGAGGTTGAATTGCAGCGTGATGACCGAGGCGCCCTCGGAACTGTACGACACCATCTGCTGCAGGCCGGGGATCTCGCCGAGCTGCACCTCCAGCGGCGCGGTCACGGTGGTGGCCATCACGTCGGGGCTGGCGCCCGGGTAGAAGGTCGTCACCTGGATGGTCGGGTAATCGACGTCCGGCAGCGACGAGACCGGCAAAAAGCGAATCGCCACCAGCCCCACCAGCACGAAGGCGATCATCAGCAGCAGCGTGGCCACCGGCCGCAGAATGAACAGGCGGGAGATATTCATCGGCGCGCGACCCGCTGGCTACGACGCGCGCGCGGCACTGCCCGGGGCCGCCGGGGTTGCGGCCGGCGCGCTCGCCGGCGAACCCGGCGCGGGCCGCTGCGCCGGGGCGAGCCGAATCCTGGCGCCGTCGCTCAGGCGGTCGAGCCCGTCGGTGACTACCGTCTGGCCGGCGTTCAGGCCCGCGACGATGACCGTATGCCGGCCGTCGCTGGGGCCCACGGTGACCTTGCGCACCGAAACCGTCTGGTTGGGATTGACCAGAAACACATAGTCGCCCGGCGCGCCGCTTTGCACCGCCGCGGTCGGCACCAGCACGACATGCCGCAGCGTATCGACCAGCAGCCTGACGTTGACGAACTCATTCGGGAACAGCGCCTCGTCGGCGTTGGCGAACATCGCGCGCAGCGGCACGGTGCCGGTACTGGTGGCCATCTGATTGCCGAGCGCGTACAGCGTGCCGGTGGCCAGCTGTTTGGTGTTGTCGCTGTTATAGACCGTCACCGGCAATTTGGCACCGGCGTTCACGCGCTGCAGCACGCTGCCCAGCGCGTTTTGCGGCACGGCGAACTCGACCGTGGTGGGTTTGATGGTGGTGATCACCACCAGCTGGCTCGAGGTGGTCACGTAATTGCCCGGATCGACCAGGCGCAGGCCGACGCGGCCGGCCACCGGCGCGGTGATGTGGGCATAGGCCAGATCGAGCTCGAACTGCGCGATGCTGGCCCGGTCGGCCTTGACGGCCGCCTCTTGCTGCCGCACGGTGAACTGCTGGTCGGCGTAGGTCTGCTCGGCAATCGCCTGATGCTGGTGCAACTGCGCATAGCGCGCCAGATCGGCCCGGGCCTGGGCCAGCGCGGCCTGGTCCTTGGCCAGCTGGGCTTCGGCCTGCTGCTTGCTGATTTGGTACTGCCGGGGATCGATCTGCGCGAGAAACTGGCCCTTGGCGACGTCCTGGCCTTCCTGGTAGCCGACCGCCGTCAGGTACCCGCTCAACTGCGGCAGCACGGTGACGGTGGTGATCGGCGTGACGGTGCCCAGCGCGCTCAAGGTCTGCGGCATGTCGCCCACCGTGGCGGCGGCGACCGTGACCACCTGCGCCGGCATGCCGCGCTGGACTTTCTTGCGGCCCAACAGGTGGTACAGCACCAGCGCGACGAGCACCAGCAACACCACCAGGATGATCAGGCGCCCGCGGCGCCCCTGCTTGACTTGCGTGGACGGGGCCTCGCTCATATCACTCTCCGAAAGCTATTGCCATCCGGCGCAATGGGCTCGCCACGGCTGCGCGCGGCGGCCCCGCCAAGCATAGCAGGGGCGCAGCCTGGCGGGTAAAGCGCGCGCGCCAATGCGCCGGCCCCCTGCGCGGCAAGACAGCGGCGGGTGCATTGACGGAGCAAGGCGGCGTCAAGATGAATCCGAATGGCCATGCCGTGCAGTCTAGCGGAGGAAGCCCGGAATTTTTGTTACACGGCCTTGGCGAGAAATTACGAACCGTTACAGCGAAGCTGCCGTGTCACGGCGTATCGGTGGTGCGGGGATGCGACGGGGAGTGGCGGGAGGTGGCGAGGGGCAAGGCGCGGCCGCGCCGCCCCCGGTGCGGCAGGGCCGTGTCAGGCCTTGCGGTGCGCGTCGGCGTCGAGCGCCTGTTCGGCCGCCGCGCCGACCAGGCCGCGGTAATACAGATGCGCGCCGATCGCGAGCGAATCGTTGCGGATTTCCTGGAACGCCTTCCACGCCTTGACCGGGTCCTTGAACAGCAGGTAATGCGCCTCGCGCGCGATCAGCGTGGCGACTTCGTGCAGGCCGTGCCCGTGCAGCACGTCGACGAGCGCATCGAGGCTGTGGTGGGTGCGCGCGTCGGTGCGCGGATACAGCATATGCAGCACGGCGACCTGCTGCGTGGCCAGCGCGGCGGACAACGCCATGACGATGTCCTGGTGGTTCAGGGCGGTAACGACGCTGTCGGTGGCGTGGTCATGCTCGGGGAACAGCGTTTCAAGGGAGGCATTCATCGGGGATCTTCCTGCGTATCGCGTAAGTGTAATGGTGGGAAAGCGCCGACCACCGACAACCTCCGGCGGGCGCGCCAAGCGATGGAAAACACTCAACGGCGCCCAACCGTGCGATGCAGGGCTTTGCCCCCCTGACATCCGGCCCTGGCGCATCACATCGAACCTGCGCCGGCACGCGTCGAGCTCGAATTATATCGGCTGAAGAGAATTTTCGTGCGGTGCAGCATCGCGCCCCTCGTGGCGGCGCCACTCGCCCGGGGTCATGCCGGTGCGTTGCGTGAAGGCGCGCCGGAATGCCGCCACCGATTGGTAGCCGACGATTTCCGCCACCGCCTCGGTGGACAGCGCCGGCTTTTTCAGCGCGTTGGCGGCCAGGCTCATGCGCAAGTCGGTCAACAGATCGCTGGCCGAGCGGCCGACCTTGTCCTGGAAATGGCGGGCGAGCGTGGCGCGCGACATGTGACAGCGTTGCGCCAGTTCGGGCAGGGTCCATGGATGCGCGGGGTCGTCGAACATCGCCGTGAGCGCGGGCGCCAGGCGCGGCTGGCCGGCCAGCGCCAGCAGCCCGAGCGCGGGCGTCTGCGCTTCGCTGGCCAGGCGCAGCGTGAGGGCGAACAGGGCCGCCGACAACGCATTGAGCAGCGCATGCCCGCCCAGTTGCTCGCCCAACGATTCGGCCCGCATCAAGCCCAGCAGGCCGGCGAGCTGCGCGGCGGTGGTCTGCGGCGGCGTCTCGCCAGCGGGCGCGGCGCGCACCACCAGCCGCTGCGGCAGGTAATCGCGCATCAGGCGGTCGTGCGGCGCGGCCAGCCGAAAGCGCCCGCACAGCATGTCGAGCCGGTCGCCGCCGCCGGCGTTTTCGCTGAGCGTGACGCGGCTCAGCGCAGCGCGCTCGACGGTGGGCAGCGGCGGCGCGCCGCTGCCGTCGTGCAGCACATGCGTCGAGCCGTGCGGCAGCAGCACGATATCGCCGGGCCCCAGGCGTTGCGGCGCGTCGCCGCCCGGCGCCTCGAGGATCGCGGTGCCCTTGAGCACCACGTGATAGGGCATGTCGCCAGGCAAGATATCTTCATACACCGTGCGCCACGGCGCGCCATAGCTGCAGCGATATTCGAGCTCGCCGGTCACGGTCATCAGCGCGAGCAGGCGGCTCAACCAATCCATCGGGGGTGACATCGCAATCCTTAGCGTGAGACGTATGAGCATTTTATTGAGCGATTACGGACTCATCAAGCTCATTTTTCGCCGTTACAGTGGAGGCTCCTTACATCACTCAACCAAGGAGTCCGACCATGAGCCGCATCGCCATCCCCGCTATCGAATCCGCCACCGGCGCCACCGCCGAAGCCTATGCCCTGGCCAAAAAGGCCGCCGGCGGCGTGCCCAACCTGTTTGCCGCGCTGGGCCATTTGACCCCCGAAGGGCTGAAGGCCTATCTGAACGCCGAAGGCGTGGTGGCCGCGGGCACCCTGAGCCGGCAAGACCGCGAAACGATCAAGCTGCTGGTCAGCGAAGTGGCGGGCTGCGACTATTGCGTGGCCGCGCACTCGCTGCTGGGCAAAATGGCCGGCCTGAAGCCCGACACGCTGCGCCAGATCCGCGCCGGCGAGGCCACCGGCGAGCCCCAGCGCGACGCACTGGCGCGATTCGTGCGCACCCTGGTGCAAACGCGCGGCACGGTGAGCGCCGATGCGGTCGAGGCGATTCGCGCGGCCGGCTACAGCGAGGTGCAACTGGCGGAGATCTCGCTGGTGATCGCGCTGACCGTGTTCACCAACCTGTTCAACCGCATCAACGACACCGACGTGGATTTCCCGCCGGTCGAATAAGGGCCGCGATCGGGCCGGGCGAGGTATAGTCGGGCGTGTGTGCCCCCTCGCCTCGTCGCCCTATCGATGGATCCCGCCAAAGCCCAGGAATTGAGCCGGAGCAAGCGCCAGGCGCTGCTCCTGCTGCTGCTTGCCGCCGCCGTGTTCGTCGGCACCGCGCTCGCGCCCAGGGGCCCGTGGCTCGACGGCGTGAAGGCGGTGGCCGAAGCGGCGATGGTCGGCGCACTGGCCGACTGGTTCGCGGTGGTCGCGCTGTTCCGGCGCGTGCCGCTGCCGGTGGTCGCCAGGCACACCGCCATCATCCCCCGCAACAAAGACCGCATCGCCGACAACCTCGCGCAGTTCGTGCGCGACAAATTTCTCGACGCGCCGTCGATCGTCGGGCTGATCCGCAAGCACGACCCGGCGCAGCGCATCGCGCAATGGCTGACGGCCCCCGCCAATACCGAACTGCTGGGCGGCTACGTGGCCACCCTCACCGCCGGCCTGCTGGAGCTGACCGACGACGCGCGCATCCAGCGCTTTATCCGGGATGCGCTGCACGCGCTGCTGGGCAAGCTCGATCTGTCGCAATCGATGGGCACGCTGCTCGACACGCTCACGCAGGACGGCCGGCACCAGAAGCTGCTCGATGCGGGCATCGCGCAATTCGTCGCGCTGCTCGACAAACCCGAGACGCGCGCCTTCATCGCCGCGCGCATCGTCGAATGGCTCAAGCGCGAACATCCCAAAAAGGAACGCGTGCTGCCCACCGAATGGCTCGGCGAAAACGGCGCGGCAATGGTCGCCAAGGCGGTCAACTCGGTGCTCTCCGACATCAGCGCCAACCCGCGCCACGTGCTGCGCGAACGCTTCGACGCGGCCGCCGCCACGCTGATCGACAGGCTCAAGACCGACCCGGCGTTTCTCGCCAAGGGCGAGCAGATCAAGCGCTACATCCAGGACGACCCGGCGCTCAATCGCTACATCGCCGAGCTGTGGGGCCAGCTGCGCCGCTGGCTCAAGGACGACATCACGCGCGGCGACTCGGTGCTGCACGCCAGGGTCGCCGCCGCCGGCCAATGGCTCGGCAAGGAGCTGGCCACCAACGCGGCCCTGCGCGAAGCGCTCAACGAACACATGGAAACCGCCGCGCGCGCCATGGCGCCGGACTTCTCGGCGTTTCTCACCCGGCACATCAGCGACACCGTCAAAAACTGGGACGCCGCCGACATGTCGCGGCAGATCGAACTGCACATCGGCAAGGACCTGCAATTCATCCGCATCAACGGCACGCTGGTCGGCGGGTGCATCGGCCTGTTGCTGTATTTGAGCAGTTATGCGATCGAGGCGGTGCGGGCGCATTTGATGTAAGGTAGGCGCGCGGCGCCGGCACATGCCGATGCGCGCACACCCCGACATTTCCGGCTATCGCTAAAGTTTGCATGCCGCGTGCCGTTATCGTGTGTGTCGCACTACGCAACGGGCGCCAACCGCTCGCGGCAGCACCGTCGCCCCAACATCCAGCAAATCGGCCTGTCGCGCTCGTTTCACTGTAAAGAACTTCGCTGGCCGATGGGCCGGCAAAGGCGCTGACCAAGGCATGACAAACATCGATTACGGATTCGAGACCATAGGCATTGCGCAGCTGGCCGCGCTGGACGCCGGCCGGCTCGACGAACTGCCCTACGGCGTGATCGGCTTCGCGCCGGACTTTTTGGTGACGCACTACAACGCCACCGAATCGCGCAACGCGGGGCTTTCCGCGGCGCGCATTCTGGCCCGCCATATTTTCGAGGAAGTCGCGCCGTGCATGAACAACTTCATGGTCGCGCAACGGTTTCTCGACTCCCAGACACTCGATGAAATCATCCCCTACGTGCTCACCCTGCGCATGCGCCCCACCCCCGTGCGGCTGCGCCTGCTGATGTCGCCCGAGATCGCCACGCGGTATCTGCTGATCGAGCGCAAGGTGGCCGCATGAACGGCCCCGACCTCGGGCCGGACGAACTCGCCGCCGAGCACGAAGCGCTGCTCTCGTTCATGTACCTCTCGCCGGTGGGCATCGTGCGCAGCGACCTGGCGGGCAACGTCGACATGATGAACCCGATGGCCGCGCAGTTGCTGATGCCGCTGGCGCAGGGCGGCGAGCTAGCCAATATTTTCGAGACGCTCGCCCCGGTCGCCCCGGAGCTGCGCCGCCTGGTGGCCGAGTTCACGCGCGAGCGCGGCCCGGTTTGCGAGAATCGCCGGCTGTACGTGAACCCGGCCAGGCACCACCCGGCCGTGTTGAGCTGTTCGATCATCAGGATCGGCGCCGGCTTCCTGATGACCGTATTGACCGACATCTCGCGCCAGGTCGCCGCCGAGCGGCAAGTGCGGCAGACCGAATCGTGGCTGGCCGGCATCTACACCAGCGTGCACGACTTCGCCTTCTTCACGCTCGACGCGCAGGAGCGCGTGGAGACCTGGCATCCGTCGATCGAACGGCTCACGGGTTTTCAGGCAGACGACATCGTCGGCAGGCCGCTCGACATTTTCTATGCGCCGGGCGAGGCGCGCCCGGGGCGCCTGGCGGAACACGTGGCGCTGGCGCGCGACGACGGCTGGCACATCGAGGAATGCTGGTGCGCGACCCGCTCGGGCGAGCGCTTCTGGGGGCAGATTCTCGTCTCGGTGCTGCACGAAGACGGCGACGCGCCGAGCGGGTATTCCGTGGTGATTCGCGACGCCTCGCAGCGCAAGGTAACGAGCGACAACCTCGAGCGGCTGCTGACCACCGACCACCTGACCGGCGCCTCGAACCGCGCGCACTTCTTCCAGGTGGCCGAGGCCGAATTCACGCGCGCGCGGCGGCACCGGCGCCCGCTCTCGCTGGTGATGCTCGACGCCGACCATTTCAAGCGCATCAACGACACCGCCGGGCACACGGCGGGCGACGAAGTGCTGCAGCAGATCGTGC